>JAPYPO010000048.1 GCA_029937645.1 Candidatus Hydrogenedentota bacterium | reverse complement strand
CGTTTCATGACGGCTAAGTGATACATTTACTGTAAGGATACTTGTCCAATATTCTTGAAAGGCACCTGTCCGACAATCACGATTATCGGAGAATTCGCGCGCCAGGCATTCGCCACACCGGTAAGACTGTCCGTCACCCCTGGGCCCGCCGTGACCAGCGCCACCCCGACCTTGCCCGGATTGAGCCGCGCCCATGCGTCCGCCGCGTGCGTAGTTGCCTGTTCATGACGCACATCAATAATCTGGATGCCTTCCTCAAGGCAGCCCTCATAGATCGCCATAATGTGCCCGCCACTGAGCGTAAAAACACAATCGACGCCCATTTCCTTAAATGCTTTCCCTGCCAGCAATCCACCGTGCGCCATGAGTATCTCCAATTCAAACTATCAGCCCCAAAGGCCTTCCAAAAGAAATAAGTGATCGGCGACCCCTGTCGCGATTCCGAGAATAGTACCTTGAAACCAAGGCCGAGTAAAAGGAAAAGTGCCACGTGAAGACTCAAGAAGGGCTAAGGGGAAGCGTGTACCATCCGCGGGAATCGCGGCTAGATCTCACACCCCAACCGCAAGTGTCTAGCCTACGAGTCGCGAATTTCGCTGTCTTCAGGCTCGGTCGAACGTTCCGCTTCGCTGATAGCGCCCCCGCCGTTTCCATTGCTCTGCATATCGTCCGGCCCGAGCGAAGGGGTCGCGGGCGTAGCCGATTCCGTGGCGGCGCCCTGGGAATGGCCGCTGTAGGCGCCCAACCTCAGGAGTTTTGAAGCAAGTTCCGCAGCCTGGAGCTGAACTTCATCCGACGAACCGCCCACCAACTTCTCCAGCACGATGCGCCGTACCGTTCCCTCGTTTAGCATCGACGCATCCGGCGAAGGATCTGCTTCGCCATGAGACAGCAACCCCGATATTTTCGCTCCACGGATCGCCGCAAGGCATTGTTCACGCCCCCGCTCGATTTCCGAGTCATCTGGAAACTCTTTCATGAGCCCGTCGAAGACCGCCAGCGCTTGCCCGTAACGTCCCGCATAATAGTGATCCACCGCGAGCCCAAAACGTTGCTTCGCGTCCTCGTGTGGGGCGGCCGACCCACTGGATTGGAACGAAGGCTTATGGAGCCGCTCGGGGCCCGTGGCTTTTGGCTTCCGTCTCGTGCTACGCGGGGGCAGCGCGCTTGTGTTCTCAGACGATATCCGCGTGGTCTTCCCACAGGTGGGGCACATCCCCATCTTGCCCAAAGCGGATCGCGGCACCTGCATCTGTTGACCGCATTCGCAGGTCACGAGTAATTTGCGCATCAGTCGGTCCGTCCCTTCCTACACGATAGCAATCGAACAGCCACCGGGAGGGCAAACACCGTTATTGAATCGGAATTCCATAATCATATGATACATCAAGACTACCGTGAGTCCAAGAATCGCAAGTACGAGTCCATCAACGGATCTTCGTTCGCTGGCTCCTCCTCCGCTGGCGAATCGGCCTCCCAACCCAACGCCTCGACCGGCTCGAAATCCGTCTCGCCGGGGCCGGAAATCTCGACGGACCCCGTGCGGGGCGCCTCCTCCGAACGCTGAGCGAGTTGCTCAATCCGCGCCTCAGCAGAATGCAGTTCCTCTTCCAACGCTTCGCGCCGATTCGCCGCCGCCTCCTCCTCCGCGCGCAAGCTCTCCAACGCGTCCCCCAGCTCCGCTTCCCGCGCCGCGCCTTCGTCTCGTGCCCGGAGTAGGTCTTCGTTCAGGATCCGGGCCCGCTCTTCAATTTCAGCCAGTCGTGTTTCCGAATCGCCCTTGGCCGATTTCACCTTAAGAAGCGCCGCCCGCTCGGTTTCCAAATCACGGCCCCGCTCCACCAACGCCGCGACCACCCCTTCCAACTCGAGACGCGCCCCGGACAATTCCCGCTCTAACTTTTCCGCCCGCGAGCCTTCCTTCGCCGCGGCATCCAACGCCTCACGCAATTGGCTCAACTCATCTTCCAGCACACCCACGCGTTCGTGTGCACCCGAAGCGGTAAGCAATTCTCCGCGTATGGATTTCACTTCGTTCTTCAGCCCCTCCGTCCGTGCCGTCTCGGTCGCTAACTTCTTCAACAGCTTCTCACGCGCCGACGCCGCGCTCGTTTCTTTAGATTGAATCTGTTTTTTTGCCTTGGCCGCGTCCTTCTTAGCCGCATCTAAAGACGCGCGAAGTTTTTCCAAGTCGGTGTCGCGCTGATTCAGATCGCCCTGCAACACCGTCTTCGCCTTCGCAGTCGATTGAAGATTCGTCTGCGCACCTGCCATTTCCGTCTTAAGATCCAAAACGCGGGATTCGTAGCCGGAGGCCTCCGCGACCGCCTTCGCCAATTCGTCTCGCAGCGCTTCGTTGGCCTTCGCCAAGGCAGCGCCCTGCTTCTCCGCCTCCTCCGAAGCAGAACGGCTGGTCTGCGACTCCGCAAGCGCCTCATCCAACTGCGCACGCAACGATGCCGCTTCTGCCTTCGCCGCCCCAGCTAACTCCTGCGCTTCGGCTGAGTCACGGCTTAGTTCATCGAGCTTCACCGAGGCAGCGTGCCCTTCGTCGCCCGTCGAATTCAACTCTTCCCGAAGCGCGTCCAACTGTCCACTTGCCAGCTTGTGCGCAGCCACATCCTGCTCATGCCTACGCTCCGCGGCGTCGATGCCTTCGCTCAGAGCGGCCACTTCCCCTTCACGCGCTAGCAACGTTTCTCGAAGCTCGGCGTTTTCGGATTGAAGGGTTTCGCGAAGCGCCTCGCCCTCCGTGTCGGGCGCCACAGCCAAGGCCTTTTTGAGATCGTCCAGCGCTTCATTGAGCCGCGCCGTGAGCGCGACCTGCTCCGCGCGAGCGGTCGCGAGTTCCCCTTCCAGTTCGGCAGCGGCGGCGGAGGCGCTTTCCCGCATCGCCCCCATGCGCTCGCGCAATTCTTCCACCAACAGCGAAAGTTTCTCCGTGATGGAGCACGATTCCGCAGGGGGGTCTGAATCGGACAATTCTCGAAGCGCTTCCGCATGGGCCGTAAAATCCGACCGTAATCTATCCGCTTTACTCGCGGCGCGGTGCAATATTTTTTCCAACCGAGATGCCTGGTCATTGGGGGAAAGATTCGACCAGTCCTCCATCGATCCATCCGCGCTGGGGACCACGACAAGCCGTTTGCAAGCCCGACACCAGCCGTCTTGGCCGGCAAAGTTATCGGCGACCTGCAAGGGGTGATTACAATGTTGGCAATTGAATCCAATCACGATGTGCGCCGACTCCTCTCTAGAAAACGCCTATTCAAGAGATTGATCCAACTCAGGGATCGCCCAGCTTGCGAAATCCTGGAGCGCGAGGAACGTCCATTCAGAGTTACCCTCAGTGATCCGGGCCGACAGGCGGATCATCGAAGAAGTCGGCCCCTTAAACGTAATCTGGTTCAACGCCCAGTACCACGAATTTACAAAGAAATTTCCAGTCATCTTATCGCCCGTCTTGAACCAGTACATCACCGCTTCCTCGGTGCGCCCGCGCGCCAATACCAGGCGCTTCGCCTCGAAATCCAGACCTACCAGAGCGGTGCCTTCCTCCATAATTTCCCACCCCGCGCCTACAAGGCATACCTCCGGAAAATGAAGATCCCGGCGCGAGGAACCGGCGTAGACAACCGTCATATTTAACGGGATTCCCGAGGGACCCCTGTAATTCCGCTTCAAGATCAGACTGGATTTTAATAGCTTCTTTACATTGTCGCTCGCCTCGATATCTTCCCCGATCGGTTGATACGGCCCAATCACCCTCGGGATATCCAGGGAGATTTTATCCCCCTTTCGGCTCGCCGCCTCGGCCTGGGCATTGTGAATCCAGAGGTGCGCGGCCGCAGTGGCGGTCAAGACAATGAGGGCTAAAATATGAAGTTTGCTCACGTTGAGTACTCCTTTACTCGGGCGGCCCATCGGAAGGTTCGAGCGAACCCAAGCGGCGCAGCAGCGCCTCCAGCGTGAAGAACAGGACAAAGGCCGCCGCGAATATGAAGAGGCCCGAGATGTCATGAAACCGCCCCGAGGCGTAGGCGGTCCCCTTGTAGTGCGCGACGATGCACAAAGTGAAAATGCGAAACACATTGGCCGAAATCGCCACCGGGCCCGACATCAATAAGATAGTCACCTGGGCCCACCGGCGCGTCTGGCTAAAATAGGCCATCAGTGCGCCAATTGCCAACAACGAAATGAGCGAACGCAGGCCACCGCAGACATCGCCCACCAAGAGAAAGTTTTCCGATTCCGGCGACAAGTATATGTAGGACGCGTCATGCACCATGGGATACCCCAAGAGATTAGCGGCGCCCACGGCGAGCTTGGAGGCAAAAAACTTAAGGTTCAGCGCCAGGCTCTGCGTTAACGATAACGGGATGGGAATCATTGCGAGCAAGAATGCAATGGGAAACCAGACGACCCCCGTTCCTCCTCGACCCAGAAATAACAAGCTAAAGCCGAAAATCATGGGCAGCATGGAAAGCTGTGCGAATACCGCAAAATTCAGGAAGTCGCTCAACAACAGAAAAACTCCCGCACCGGCAACGATGACGAGTCCAGCGCGCGAAGGCGTCTTCAGGGCCTCGCCAAGTTCCTTGCGTTTTATCCACACGAGAAACGCGGATATCGGTGGCACGAGAAACCCATGCGAGTAGTACGAATCCGCCAGCGTCCAGTTGTTGTACAACAACTGAAACTGATTCCAATAGATCACGCCGAAAAGCCCGATAGATGCCACCGCCCCAACGAGAATTCCGCGGTGCGAAGAGGCCCCTGTCGTGTTCGCTTCTGCGACACCCATCTAAAGCGAGGCCCCCAGCGCCGTAACGCGATTCAATTCCGTTATCAAATAGGAATTCGAAGCGTCTACTCTACTTTTCGCGCTGGATAGAAACGATTGTGCGGTTTCGGCATCGCCTTTTCCGAAATACGCCTCAGCCTTGGCCAAATCCAGCAGGGTAGCGTTCGAGACACCCAGGTCGGTCACCACGCGCAGGTCGCCGAGCGCCGCGTCGAATTCCTGGGTCATCATATAAATCCGCGCCCGCAAGAACAGGTAATCCGCATTCGGGACAAGCACGAGGTCGATAGATTTATTGATCGGCGCCAATGCCTCTTTCGGCTTGGCCATAGCGAACAGAGTGCCCGATTTTCTGTAGAGAACATATTGGTCTTCGGCATACACTTTCGTAAGGAAGGTCTCAGACAAACTCAGCGCCGTAGCGAAATTGCGCGCATTCAGATGCAACTCGATGAGCCCCTTCAAGGCCGTCGGTTGTAGTGGATCGTAAATCTTCGCTTTCGTGAACGCCGCGCGCGCATCCTTGAGATAGGCCACCTCACCCTGCTGTATGTAATATCGCCCGAGGGCCGCCCACACCGTGGCGGGTTGGGCGTTATCGGATGCCAACCCTTCCAGCAGCACGGCGCCTTCTTCCACATCCCCCTGCAACGCTAAGGCCCGCGCGAAATCGAGGGCATTCGGAAGACTTTCGGGGTTTTCTTCATGGCGGGTTTGCAAGCGGTTAACGGTGTCGCCCGACAATTTCCCCTCGTCCAACTCCAGGCGCGTCAGCGCCAACGTAGCCTTTTTCGCGGTATCCTCATCCAACTGCGACGGGGCGCCGATTCTGGCGAGGACGGAGCGCGCGCCGAAGTAGTTCTTTCCGGCACGGTACGCCTCCACCAACGCAAGCAACAACCTCTTGTCATCCGGATAGATATCGACCACATTTGCCAAGGTAGTCGCAGCCGCTTCGGGTTGTCCCCGTTCCAACTGGATCGTCGCCAGCAACAGTTGGGCCCGCCAATTATCAGGATTCTGGAAGGCCGCGTCCTGCGCGTAGCCCAGCGCCTCTTCCTCGATCAGTTGACGTTCTTTCGACCGAGGAAGCGCCGAGCCTTTGGCTCGCGTGATGCTCGACAATGCCATCATGGCGTCTACGTGATTCGGCGTTCTCCGCAACACGTTCTGCAGAAGTTTTTCCGCCTTCGCCTCCGCCCCATCTGGAAGCGGATCCTGCGACATCAACAACCGCGCATACAACACGGGATATCCCTGTTCCTGCGGGTAGTCCTCCCGAAGGCGCTTCACCAAGTCTTCCGCAACCTGAAAATTGCTACGGACGTCTTGCTGGACAAGAAGCGGGATGAGCCCTTCGGTGCGGTAACGGATGGCGTTCATCGACCCGCTCGACTGATTAATCGTTTCTTCCACCGCGTACAAGACTTCCAAGGCGCGATCCAAATCACCCGAATTCGCAAACATGGAAATCTTCTCGACTTCCAGGGAGACAGCATTTTCCCCCGTTACCAATCCCCCTTCTTTCGCCAGATCGATGACCCGTACGCCCGCGTCAGCACCCGCCGAGCGCGCAAACAATTTCGCCCACAAGACCAAATCGTCGAGGCGCGGTGCCTTGCCCCACACGGACAACTGGCGCTCGTACACGCCAAGCGCGTCTTCCGTTCTCCCGTCCGACAGCGCTTCACCCGCCCGCGCCATCAGCAATTCAGAGTCCGGTATGCCCGCGGCATCCGCGCGTGCCAGCGCCTCTGCGGCTAAGGCCGCATTCCCACGCGTGAGATGGACACGCACCAGTTCATCATAGCCAACCGATTCCGCAGGCCCTTCAGCGATCGCCTTCTCCAACAAGGAAACCACCAAGTCCAGGTGCGTCTCAAGTTGTCGAGCGCGCAACGCTTGCAAGAACAGGCGCCGTGCACGCGCGACGTAGGCATCTAAAGGAAGATCGCGGTTCGGCTCATCGGCCTCGCGCGCCAGAGCGACCGCGTCGTTCAAGGCATCCCGGCCCCCAAAGTGCTGCCCATACAGGTGTCGGATCGTGGGGTCATCCGGATAATTTCGCTGGTAGACCTCCATCGTCACCTTCGCCTCGTTCATTCGACTGGTACTCAGCAACGCGCCAATCAGATGATACTGTGCCTGCCGGAATGAAGGCCTTGCGTTCAAAACCGTTCGTAAGAGATCCACGCCCGCCAATGAGTTTCCACGGGCGATGAGTTCCCTACCTTTCAAATAGTCATGGAACGAGCGGTGGTCCGGATAGGTCTTCTTGTACGCCTTTCGCGCGGCGGGCACCGCATCCAAATCTTTCACGATCAATAACAGCTCCACCTTCGCCAGGTGCAATTCGGGAGAGTCCGCCAGGACAAGGCCATCAACATCCTCGATCACCGCGATGGCCTGCTTAAAGCGATCTTCTCGCAGTTGATCATCCGACTCAGACGTGGCGAGTTTTTCGAGAGCCAGCACACCCACCAGATAGGATTGGCTTTCGGAGGGGGCCATGCGTGCCGCCTCGCCAGCACGCTCGGCAGCGATGGCCCATTCCCCTAGTGCGAGGGCCGCCAGCGCCGCCGCAGCCGAGACATCCGGATCGCTGGGGAATTGCAACAGCGCCCTTTCGGTCGCTAGTGCCGCTTCAGTGCGATCGGGGACGCTGTCCCGCCCCGCTCCGTCCAACACGGGGATTCTCTCCGCGTAATAGAGAATCTCTTGCGCGGCCATTTTCGGATCGGATTCACGCGTTTCGACAAAAATCTTCAACGTTTCAGCTAATTCTTCGTCGCTATCCGATTCCCAGTAGAGAAAGGCCAGTCGGCCATACACCTCGGGAGTCGCAAACCCGGATTCGATGCATAGGGTATACGCGCTGATCGCAGCCTCGGTCTTCCCTTGACGATCCAGCGAAGCGGCGTGCAAGACATTAATCCTGGCCAAATCTGCCCATTTTTTCTTTAGGCGCTCCGTTTCTGTCTCAACAAGCGGCCAATATCTTCTGCGCTCAAGCGCGTCCAGGTACAAGTTCAGAAATTCTTCGCTCTTGGGATTTTCGAGAAGGAGCTCTTTATATCCGCTGACCGCCTCCATCAGCCCCGAAAGCCGGTTGTTCGTAACCTGAGAGCACGCGTCCGAGTACTTCAGCAACACATCAAACAGCGCGTCCTCATCAATTTTACGCCGTTGCTGCGCGATGTAATACGATAAATTTTTCCGCGCCAGCCCCCAATCCCCCTTCTCGTAGGCCTCAATCCCCGTCTCAAAAGCCAGCGCGATGCTACGCTCTTTTTGGTATTGAAACCAGAAATAGACACCGGCCACTATCAGCACCATGACGACAGCCAATACCCCTGAAATAACCATTAATTTTTTGGACATGTACCCTTCCGCCCTCAATCCAATTAAGTTTTGTTGGAAAACTCAGCAATGGTTGACCGACCGACAAACGGACGGTTTTCTTGCGCTTGACGTGCCTAGCCCGGATATCTACCGCGAAACCCAGTTAGCGATCTTCGCTCTCTTCCTCATCGGGCAACAGTACAAAGGCCGGAGCCATCTCATCATCGTCTTGCATTTTCATAGCGGGAAATTCTCGGAGCACAGCCTCGGTAGCGACCGTGTCCGAATAATGATAGAAAAGATCCAGATTGTTCTGCATATACCCACCCCGAACCGGACGGACCCGATTCATGATAACCCCGATGAGATTCGCATTCTCCTGATCCAGCTCCCGTAAACAACGCCGAATCATCCCTAACGTCGACACGCCCGATCCCACAACAACCACCACCGCATCCACCACCGGAGCCAGCAATTTGGCGTCCGACATCAATAGCGCTGGCGGCGTATCAATAATGACATGGTCATACTCATGCTCAAGATGCTCAAGGATATCCATCATCTCCCTCGAGGCCAGCTTGCCCTTCAGAAAATCCGCCTGAAGACCCGGGCCCAACACGCGAAGGTTCGCAAATTCCGTGCTACGCGCCAGATTTTCCACCGTCGCATCTTCGCGAATCGCCTCCGCCAATCCCTCACTCGGCTCCAGCCCAAAATTCAGCTCGACGGCAGGATCACGAGGGCAAATATCAATCAGAATAACGCTTCGATTTGCGCTCGCTAACGTCACCGCCATATTGCACGCAACCGAGGTCTTACCATCACCACGCGTCGGGCTGGTGATCATGCAACTGTTCACTTCGATCGTATCATCCGGCGGATACACCATCCGCGCCAGCACGCGCCGATACTCATCCGCCGTCGGCGAGTGAGGAAAATCCGCGCACAACAGCGGCACATGCAAGTCCTCAGGAAAGCGCTCCGCGTTCGTGTCGGGGATGCTCGCCAGAATGGGGAGCGCCGTCACCCCAGCCAGATCGGAGGCCGAGCGCGCATGAGTGTTCGTTAATTCCCGCAAAAAGGCCAAAGCCAATCCCACGCCAAACGATCCGCCCAGCGCCAACACCAACAACTGCAAGAGTTTTCCTTTGTCCGGCTTACTGCTCGCGGAAGCGTCCGACACTCTTTTTACCCGGGCCGGCGCGCGTTGCTCAAGGTCGATTTTGTCCAGGGTTCGATTATAACTCTTGATCCTTTCCCGAATGTCGTCGCGCTCGTCATTCAAACGTCTCAAATCCAACGCATGCTTGGCCGCGTTTTCCCGCTTCGATTCCATATCGTCCCTGGACTTCTCAATTTCGTCCCGATGAGCCTCCGCCTCGTTCAGTCGAATGCTCGCGGCCGACAGTACTTCATTCAACTGTGCTCCCCGTTCCTCCAGCTTCTCCGCCCTCACCTTTAGTTTCTTTTCTTCGTACAGCTTCTTTTTCGACGCCAACTCATCTTCCATAATTTCCAGTTTAACGTGGCCCGGCTGCCGCTCGTACCGCAGGGTATTCAATGTCGATTCAAGGGCCACTAAATCCTGCTCGATCGAGGCTACCTCGATATCATTATTCACGGCGCTGTAGATTCCCAGTTTATAAATCGGGTCCTGCGGATTTTCCTTGAATCCCGCCACCGCCTCTTCATACACGGCGATTTCCATTTCGGCTTGCCGGAGTGTGCTCTTGTGATTGGACACATCCTTGACTGCCTGGGCAAGATTATTCGTGACCGGATCTTGGAGGACCACCCCCCCCTTGCCATCGGGCTGAAAAGCGCCAAGGCCCTCGTGAGCCACTTTTATGGATTCATTGCGGTTATTGAGCTGCCCCTCTAGATTGGTCACCTCGCTACTGATTATCCCGAACCGGTTCGTATCCGAATCACTCGATTCTTTCGCCACGACCGCCATGTACTCATCGATGATGAGGTCGAGAATATAAATCGCGTGTTCGCGTTCGAGCATGCGCATCGATAGCGTCAACAATTCGCTGCCGCGCTTCGACTGGGTCCCAAGCTTGCCCGACAGAAACTCCTTCGGATCGGGTGAGTCGTAGATTCCCGGAATCTCCCGCACCAACGGATCTTCCAACACCTGCTGCAGGATCGGCCCGTTGATGAAGGCGAGTTGCGTCGCTACATACCCTTGATAGTTGCGACTGTTGTCCTGCTTCTCACTCATAACTCCAGGCGTTGCCGCGGCGAACTGCAATTGCGCTTTCGCAACAAATTCCGGTTCCGTGGTCAACCCAATCACTATCATCGAAGGAATGGCCAACGCCAAGCCCACTCCGAAAATCAGCCAAATATTTTGACGTAAGGTGCGCTTAATGTCGAGCCGAGTCTCGGCTTCACCCGATACACCGCCGAGTTCTGTCGAGAAGCTGGTATGCTCTGTCGTCAAATTGGAGTTCATACACTCTTACCTCGCGGGATTACGGAGTCGGGCTAATCGAATTGAGGGTATTCAACAAGGTAAACAAATCATTGATCGGATTGTCGTTGGACCCGCCATTGCCTCCACGATTCCGGAATTGGTCATCCGTGTACCAGGTGGACCAGGCTTGGTTGTACAAGCCGAGCAGCGGCGATATCGATCCCGTGAAGCGGCCCACAAATTGCGATAGGCGCGTGAGCCGTTTTTGCGGTATATAGACTACGTCGCCGGCTTGTAAAATGAGATCCGGGGCCTGCCCCTTTAATATCTTGCGTAGATTGACGTGCTCCACCACGCTTTCAGTTTCATTGACCTCCCGCATCAAAATCACATGCGAAACACGACCGGAGCTCCACGACGGGCCTCCCACCTGTGCCATAAGGAAAAGAAGCGTCATGCCTTCGGTAATCTCACGCACACTCGGCTGCCGCACCTCTCCCAGCACATACACCAAATTGATTCCTTCGGGGATGTATACGATATCGCCCGGAAACACCGGCGCCATCGAGTCATGCGCACCCGGCTCGGAGAGATTCCGCAGGTCATACTCCTCCACCTCACGGCCATTCGGCCCGTCGCGCATGA
This sequence comes from Candidatus Hydrogenedentota bacterium, assembly GCA_029937645.1. GTDB lineage: Bacteria > Hydrogenedentota > Hydrogenedentia > Hydrogenedentales > JAPYPO01. Next base: position 4,752 of record JAPYPO010000048.1, on the reverse strand, counting down.
CGATCGCCTTGACCAGTTGGCCCTGAGCGCCGACGAAACTATCGCCGCCTCGTGTATTGATTCGCGGTCCCCCCGCACGGTTGATCGCATCCAAGATGGTGATGGGGCGATCATAGATATACTCGTTGGGTTGGGTAATCGATCCCATAACGTAATACGATTTGCTTTCGACATTGGTAATCGAAAGGCTAATCCGGGGGTTGATGAATTCCTCTTCAAACGCCTTGCGCACACGTTCCGTCGCCACTTCCCGCGTTAAATTCCCCACCAGGATATCCGGCACGAGTGGCAACGAGATATGCCCGTCATACCGTACCCGCACCGATGTACTCAGGGTTTCATCGTTGAACGAGCGAAACAGCAGGGTATCTCCCGCGCCAATATTGTACTCTCCGCTCGCTGGATCATAATTCCCGGGGAACGCGGGTGTCGCCCCGCCCGGCTCTTGGGTGGTCAGCGTTCCAAGCGGCTCCGGAGGCGTCTCCGGCATTCTGTGAAGCTCTTTGGTGAGCATCGTGAGCCGCTCTTCCACAGCACCGCCGCCGGTGGACGCCTTGCCTTCCATCGGCGAGGGCACCCCGTTCGACGCGCACCCGTGAAACGCTATCGCCCAGCACCCCGCCAAACACGCGGCCATAAAGAGTTGAGTTTTCCGTTGAATCATCGATCCACCCCTTCTCATGAAGTGTTTTCTTAGGATTTACCAATCGCGTATGCGTCAATTCGCCGCAAGAGCGAACTATAGCTGATACTCAATAACGCCGCCGCCTTCCGACGGTTCCAAAGGGTATGCTGCAGCGCCTCTTCAATCAAAACACGCTCCGTCGATTCAACAGCCTGGCGTGCCGCCTCCTTCAACGAAATAAATTCCTTGGGTCCGCCATTGGCACCATCCGTATCCTCGCTGATCGTCGGTTCGTGGCTGCCCGATTCCATGCTCACAGGCCCACTGACCGCCGTGGGAGCATCCTGTTGTTCCTCCAGGAGAGCGTCCACCGATCCGGTGGATACGAATTGCTTTACCCGCGCCGCGAGTTCACGTACATTGCCCGGCAGCGTCTGCTTTTGCACCGCCGCGACCAACTCTGCCGGAATCGCCGAATACTCCTTCTCCATATGCTGGCGAAAGTTATAATTAAAATGCTCCATAAGCGCCCCAATATCTTCGGGTCGCTCACGCAATGGAAGCATGTGAATCACAAATTCGCTCAACCGGAAACTAATGTCCTTGCGCAGATGCCCTTCGCTCACCGCGCGATCCGCTGGTATATTCGTCGCCGCCACGATGCGCGCGTTCGCCTGTACCGCCTTCGTCCCGCCAATCCGGATGAAATGCTCACCGTCGAGAACTTGCATGAGCTTCACCTGCACATTCGCCGAGATCTCCGTAATCTCGTCAAGGAATATCGTTCCCTTGTCCGCCATCTCGAAACGGCCCGGCTTGGCCGTCCTCGCACCGGTAAAGGCACCCTTTTCATAACCGAAAAGCTCGCTTTCCAATAAATCATGCGGAAGGGCCGGGCAATTTACTTTCACAAATGGATGAGGATTCCGTCTCGAGCGGCGATGAAGCAGCCGGGCAACAATGTCCTTGCCCGTGCCAGTTTCACCCGTGATGAGAACCGTGAGATTCGAATCCGCAAGCCGGTTGATCAGATCGTTTGTTTCCCGAATGAACGCGCTTTCACCAACCAGATTCTCGTGAAGCGGACCGGTTACTGCCGCGTTTGCTCGAAAATCTATAGAGACGGATTCGGCCACAGCGAAGGCTCCTCGTCTAATTTGATTGGGACATAAAAGTTGTCGGATATCATCGAGCATTCCTCAAGTGTGAAGAATTGTTATTACACGGAGGACCAACCAAGCAATTGCTATGCCGTCGCAGCCAGGCCTTCCGATCCAAGTTTCATAAATAGACCTACTCACTATTCTACATATTTTTTACAAATTGTCAACCTTTTACATCACCTAATTTTACGGAGCGACATACTCATGGTCCTTCTCTAACAATAGTTTGTCAAATTTGACAAACTATTATTTTCTGGATGCAGTACAGGATGTGACCAATGAAAAACGTGTCCGGCTGGCGTCTCGAAGCCGCTAGAGCATTTTAACAAATTAGCTAAAACGCTCTAGCTCTAGCCAGAATATTTCCCCCCAGCGGTGGTGTGTGCATTGTGGATAAGCCGGTCTAGAATGGCGCAGGAGAGGGTTGCGTCGCCGAGGGTCTCATGCCAATGCTTGATCGACGCGCCACTCAGCGCTATAAGGCTCGTTGGCTCTACCGCGATGGCGGTGCTCCTCGCAGCGAGGAGTCCACCCGCTTCGATAGTGTCAATGGTCTGGCCTTCATCGATAATATCAACTTTGCCGGACAGGAATAGATGCAATTCACCCGTTTTTCCGCCTTCCTCAAAAATGGCCTCGCCCACGCCATGTTGCGCAACCATGCCAGCGGAGAAGATCTTCGCGACCTCCTCCGAACTCAATCCGTGAAACAAGCCGACCTGTCGGGCGAGTACTGCATAGATGGAGCCCATGTTGTCTCGCAGGTCCCTAACGGTTTTATGCAAAACATCAGGCGGCGGAGCAGCATCAGCCTCGCTCGCGCCATTCGGCCTTCCCACAGGTGCCTCTTTCTTTTCCGACGCCCCATTATCGGGGGCGGGCGAGGATAACTCGTAAGTGGCGACGCCACTTTCGTTCTGATCTACGGCGAGGAATTTCTTGACAACCCTCAGGAACTGGCTGTACGCACACAGGATGGGCTTGATACGCAGGTCGGGGCACAGCTTCCGAATCTTCTCCCGCGCCTTCAAATCCAACGGATCTACCATGCCGACCGTCAAGTTCCTCCCGAGCCTGTCGATCGGCATCACGCGCAGCTCGACACATATCTCCATCGGGATATGGTCGAACAATTCCTCATCGATGAGGTAATCCACGAGGTTGAGGTGGGGAATTCTACACAGCTTGACCAGAAAAATGGTGAGCGAATTTTCATCGAAGCATCCTCTGTCTATAAGGATTTTACCCAAGAACCCACCTTCCCTGTCCTGGACGGCAAGCGCTTCTCGCATACGATCTGATGGAACGATGCCCTGCTCGATGAGGGCCTGGGCGAGGGTCTTTGGTTCCTCGTTTACGTTGGAGTGTGTGGATGGCCGCCGTGCACTTGAATCCACAATGCTAAGCTGGGCAGTACCCCCACGGCGGTCCGGATGCGCACGAAGCCACCTGTAGGATTCAGGTGATTCGTCAACGCGGGCGCTACTTTCGTTATTCACGTATTGACTCGTTTCCCTGGCATCAGAACGGGGCCATAAAGCCACTCGGCTTTGTTTTACCCTTTACGTGTCAACATACTATATATTGTGTAGTTAAAAATTACAAGCACAATATAATGAACTTTGATCATGTTTTGTCACATTCAACGGTGATGATGGCGAAGTTCTATGCGCCAAGGGGGAAAAGTTGTCACATTTGAGCACTTATTGACTCTTTGATAATTTATCTGGGCGATCTCGGGAGGGGCCATTTTATGGGTTAGAAAAAAATGGTTTTGCGATTTGGTCAAGGCATGTGAGTTGCCGGTCGATAGAAAGGCGAAGGCAGCCCATTGCGTCGATCCCCTACGCCTAGGCGCTGTGGTGGACGTTTGTCTCAATTTAGTCAACCGAGGGGACGCTAAGTCCTGCGCCGTAGATTTTCTTCATACAACCGGCTGCGTGTATAGGCAATCTGATAAAACGTTGGTCCGGCACGAAATATGCTGGTATACGTAAAATTCCAAATCCAGGAAAAGACCATTTGAAGGTACATTGCCGGAGGACTCACGCTTGCATCTATCGCCTGTATCCATTGAGTGCAAGCACTCTGCCACTCTCCGAGTGGCCACCGTAAAGCCACGTCCGCTGGGCGTGGTTTTTTTGGTCGAATACCGTTTGTAGCCACATCTGTTAAACCGGATGCAGATGTATCCGGAAAATGGTATCATCCCCAAGTGTGGAAATTGTGAAAGAAACGCGCTGGCACAGGTACGGAATAATATTGTTTCAAGGCCAGTGCCCAAAGAGAACTTGACCTTAGTGTATGCCCGATGGCCGGGCAATTCGATGTTCAAACACGATCATGGAAGTATTGAGGGCGCTACCTGGATTTAATTTCTATAGGTAATCAAGTCGGTTTCCCGTTCGCTTTTTCTCCCCGGGAGGGAGTCGGGAGGGGTATCGTAGTAATCAAGGTGGATGCAAACGAGCTATACGACGCTGTGGAGTAACGACTAAACATGAAGAATCGCATTGGAAACAGTGTGCCATTGGCCTCACGCCAAACGTGGAGACTTGCCGGAGTTTCGCTCGCCCTGCTGGTGGCAGCGGGCGGCCTAAGTCTTGTAAGGCTGACAGGGCCCGGGGAATCAGAGGAATCGATTTCGAGGAGCGCAGACGAACGGACCCCGCCTGTTCACCTAGCCCAAATTCAAGACGGCGTACCTCCTGAGATTTCTTCCACCACGGCACCCACATCCCAGAGCACCCCAGACACATCAGGAGTCGCCGTTCGCCCCCAGCCATTGCCGGAATCTCATAGGGTCGAAGAGGCTCGCGAGAAGCCTATCGCCGCGCCCGGTCAGCCTCGTCTACAAGATCGGCCCCGTTTACAATGGCAGCCCTTGAAAACGGCTCGCAAAGGCACGCGCGCCGTCCCCGTTGCAACGGGGACCCTCACTATGGCCGACGCCCGTCGCCTGGA
>JAPYPO010000567.1 GCA_029937645.1 Candidatus Hydrogenedentota bacterium | reverse complement strand
ATCTCCACCGGGGTGTCGGGGGCCATCTCGAAGTTGATGTAGGTGTTGCTCCAATGGTCGAGGTGAGAGAAGTAGCGGGTTGCCGCCCCCAATTTGCTTCGCGTGATGAAGGCGAAGGGCGACAACCACGCCTCCGTCCCCTCGGGCCGGACCCGAAAGCGATACTGCTCGGAGGGGGCCAAGCCGGGCACGTCGGCGTAGATTCGGAGCCCGAGGCTGCAATTGCGGCCGTCGGCGCCGAGCACCCAGCCGCCATCACACGCACAGGCGTAGCTCCCTTCGGCGTTGACACAAATCTGAGCGCAGCCCGCGTTGGCATCTTCACATTCATCTACATCCACACAAGCGCGGCCGTCTCCTTCGAACCCGGCCCGACAGGAACACTCGAAGGCATCGATGGTGTCTGTACAGTCCGCATTGGGGTCACAGTCGTGGGTCCCGGCGGCACATTCGTCCTTGGGCCCGGTGTCTGGCTCCGGGTCTGGCTCCGGGTCTGGCTCCGGCGCGCCGACGGCAGAATCACTCCCACGGTCTCCACAAGCCACCAGCCCCACCGAGAGGAGCGCCAACAGCCATGTACGAGACATCCATCGCTCCAACCATGTACGAGACATTCATCGCTCCTTGCTTGAGTGGCTAACACGATAGCGTCGCATAGCGGGGCTGGTCAATATGCGTAAACGGCGGGCCGACGACTGGCGGCAGCGGTTGCAGACTTGGACGCGGGCGGACGCGGGCGGCGGTACCCCGCCCTACTTCGCGCAGCGATTGCGCAGCTATACGGCGGAGCGCTGCGCGGCGGGCGCGTCGCTGTCTACCTGCGCCTACCCCAACGATTGCGCATGAGAGACATTACCTTAACTCTCGGTTAGTCCCATAAAGGGCCTTCATCGGGACTATACTCGGCTTTATAGGCGGGGAAGACAATAATGAAGATTTGCCTGGTCAAGATTCCAACCTTTGAGGCGCCAAAGAGTCTTAGTTATTTCGGTAGTGTGCCGAGCCTTGGGCTTGCCTATGTTGCCGGTGCTATTCGCGACGCAGGGCATGAGTTACAGATCGTTGATGCTCCTGGTGAGGCGATAACCCAATACGGTACTTACCGGGCCTCGGTCGGAGACCTCAGGGCTCACGGTTTAACCAGTAGCCAGATTATTGAGCGGATAGATCCTGACACTGATTTGATCGGGCTCACGAACATGTTCCTTCATGAATGGGAGTTCATCAGCGGAATTCTGACTGGCATCAAAGGACGTCTACCCCATGCGACCACCATTCTTGGTGGTGAAAACGCGACAGCCTGGTGGGATGAGATGCTGGTGGGATGTCGCGACCTGGATATCTGCGTTCTCGGTGAAGGTGAAGAGGCCATCCGCGGGTTGCTGTCTGTCATGGATTCGGGCCAGTCGCTCAGTCAAGCGGGCTCCGTGGCTTTTCGGGCGGACGGTAAGGCGGTTAGTACAGCCAGGAAGTCGCGAATTAAGACGGTTGATGATATTGCGTGGCCGGCCTGGGAGCTATTTCCGGTGGACGAATACCTAGACCATGAGTTCGGGAGTGGTGTGAACCGTGGTCGCTCGATCCCGATGCTGACCAGTCGTGGGTGTCCGTATCAGTGTACTTTCTGTTCTTCGCCTGAAATGTGGACCACGCGTTATTTCGCGCGTGATCCTGAAAAGGTCGCCGACGAAGTGGCCTATTACATGGACCGCTACAAAGTAACAAACGTCAACTTCAATGACTTGACCGCAGTATTGACGAAGAAGTGGGTGGTTGATTTTTGTCGTGCAGTTCAGAGGCGTAATCTCGAATTCTCCTGGCAGTTGCCATCCGGTACGCGCTCGGAGGCGATCGATCGAGAGGCTGCGGGATTGCTCTACGAATCTGGCTGCCGGAATTTTGGTTATGCACCTGAAAGTGGATCTCCCCGGATTCTGAAGGCCATCAAAAAGAAGGTTAAGCTCTCGGGTCTGATTGAATCTCTGAAAGGGGCGCTGGACGCTGGATTGACCACCCATGCCAATATTATTGTTGGATTTCCCGAAGAGCGCCTAAAAGATCTGTGGCTTTCCTTTGTCTTGTTGTTACGGATGGCCTGGCACGGCTTGCATGGAGTGTCGGTCATGGTGTTCGCGCCATATCCGGGGAGTCAACAGTACAAGGAGCTCCACGCCGAGCGAAAAATTGTCTTTGATGGGCACTACCAGTACAGCACGTTGCTGAGGTCGGGCGCGTCATTTCGTAGCTATCACCCGGACTATGGGACGCGTTTTCTACTTTGCATCCAGTGGCTTTTCCTACTGACGTTTTACGGTTTGCAGTATCTGTTCAGGCCGGTGCGATTTCTTCGAATTATTCGGAACCTCATCAAACACAAGCAGGAAACTGTCATGGATCAGTTTCTCATGGCTAAGTTGAAGCAGCTTCGCCAGGCTTTTTCGAAGCCGTCGAAAATATCTGCTGCGCCAAAACCATGAGACCCGAACAACGGTCCTGAGAGATATTCGGAGCTCTTGATGCAACCAATTGCGGTCCGTATTTCCGCCCTCCTCATGCTGGACGGCGTCTACTCAACCGCCGATGACGGGGACGTTCCCGTCTTCGTACCGGCTCCGCCTTGACTGACGCCGACGTCCAACAGATCGTCGAAACCGCTGCCAACCGCATCGTCCGATTGTTGCAGCGCCGCGGTATACTTGGATGACGCTGTCTACCTGCTCCTACCCCAACAATTGCGCATAAGAGACATTATGTTAACT
>JAPYPO010000047.1 GCA_029937645.1 Candidatus Hydrogenedentota bacterium | reverse complement strand
CTCACCTCCAAACAAGTTTGAAGGTGCCACCCAAAAGATTCTGTCCTTAACAGCAGGAACCCCAACGGCTCCCCGCGTACACCGCCAAAGGCCGCAGCACGGGAAAGAGAAGCGCCGCGCTATTGTTCAGCGACCCGCGGCGCAGCTCGCGTAGCCATTGGACGTATTTTCTTGGGCCGGCGATGTCGCACAGCAGATCCCATTCGTTGTATCCGGCCCCCAGCATCCGTAGCGCCAAGCCCTCGTTTTTACATCGCGCGTATAGGCCGCGCAGCTCGTAGTTGTGGTGATGCAGGACTGGCGCGTCTTCGGGGAACGCGGCGTTCATTCCGAGCGCGTTCAGTTTGGTTTGAAACTGAAAATCTTCGCCGAGCGGAATCGGGTCAAAGCGCAGCTCCTCCCAGACCGAACGCTTCACCGCCGAGTTCGCGAAGGAGACGCCCTTCCCGTGGGTGCGCACGAATTTTTTGATCTCCCGCGTGAAGTAGAGATAGCCGTTTCGCTCCCACGGGAACTGCGGGTACGCGCGTTCGTCATCAGGAATCGACGCGCCGCAGGAAACAGCCGTCCCTTCGTCGCTGAGGGGCTCAATCAGGTTTTCAAGCCATCGGTCGTGCGCGGGAATCGCATCCTGCGAAAGGTTTACGACAATTGACCCGCGCGCCCGTTGATAAATCTGGTCTCGCGTCCTGCCGAAATTGAATTCTTCCGGCGGAATCGACTCGACATTTACACCGTGCTGTTCGAGTGTGGCCACGGTGTCATCGCGCGACCCAGAATCGATGGCCAATACCTCCATCGTCCGTTCGGTTTCTTGCCGCTCGATGGCGTCGAGCATTCGCTCCAACAGCGTGCCCGCGTCTTTTGTCAGCAACGCAATCGAAACATCTGGGGCGGCGTCGCTCATCCGTTGCGCCTCGGTACCAGGGTCAGCAGCCTGTCAAGGTCCTTCGTGGACAGCGTCCGCAAGGCGCGCATTTTCCGGCGTTCGCGCCAGCAATGGGGCACCAGCGCCACGATCTCGACGATGGTCGCGGCCACCATTAACAGCGCCCTAAGCAAGCCAAACTCCGTTCGCGCGGCCGACACAAGACTCGCCATCTGATGCCTTCGTTCGCGTAGAAAGGGCCCCGCATACTTCAGCGCCAAGGGCAACGGCATATTCTTAAATACCAACAGGTCATGGTTGCGGAAACACTGCTTCGCCCGCCACCACCGACGGCCTTCCAAGCTCGCCGAGCCCTCGTGATAGGCCACCGCTTCCGGCACGAGCACTGTTTCCTTACCGGCCAACCGCAGCCGGAAATTGAGATCGCTGTCCTCGAAATAGGCGATAAACCGTTCGTCAAAAAGGCCCACCTCCTCGAACAACCCCGTGCGGTAAACCGCCGCCCCGGCGGACGCTCCGAAGATCGATTCCGGCAGATCGAAGGTGTTGCGGGCTTCCCGAAATCCGATGCTCTCTGGTCGCCCATCAACCCGCTGCGCGTCCCCCGCCGAATACACCATCTCCGGGTCGTTTTTCCATACAACCAGTGGCGTCGCCACATCCGCCCCCGAACGTGCTAGGGCTTCGAGTAGCCGTTCAATACAATCTTTCTCAAGAACCATATCGTTGTTCAGCAACATGATCGCGCCTTCGTCGGCCACCCGTATTCCCACGTTCACCGCTGCGGAAAATCCCCGGTTCTCCTTCATTCGGACGACGCGCGCGCTGGGATGTCGTTCTGCCACAAAGCCTTCGATATCTTCGGTTGAACCATCGTCCACCACCAAAATCGCAAAGGCCGCACCCGCCTGGTTCGACAGCGAATCGAGGCATTCCCCCAGAAGATCGCAGCGGTTCAAGGTCGGTATGATTACAGTCAAGGCGGGCGTCACGGCGTGTCCTTCGGTTCTATCCAGATGATCGCGCGGTAACAGTCTCCAAAGTGGCACCGGCATAGGATCGGCGTCATCCAACGCAAGGCCACTTGAAAAATCGCGTTGCCGCAGCATGGCCAATTGCACATCAGTACAAGCCACATCCAACGCCACAACCGGGCGTTAAGGTTTTTCGTCCGCTCGACGCGTTGGCCCGCGCCTACCTTCGATTCGAACGCTTGCACGATCGCATCGGCATCGGGCAAGCCCGATTCCACATGCTCCTCCAGCCAACTTAGGCGATTGCCCGTGGCCCGTTCATACGCCGCGCGAATCGTCGATTCCTCACGCTGAGCAGCCTCGCCCGACGGAAACGACACGACCGCAGTCCCCATCGGATCGAGCGTGCGGGCGATTTCAGAAACCGCCTCTTGTCGGACCGCCTCCGGCATATGCTCGAACGCATCCACGCAACATACTACGACGAAGCTGTTCTCGCGAAACGGCAACGCATCCGCCGACGCCACGACCGATTGCACGGATTGGGTTTCACGCGCGGCCATAAGATGCGCGGCGGAAAGGTCGAGCGCAATCACACGTCGGCCGGTAAACCGACTCAGCCCGTTTTGGTTTGCGCCGATTTCCAAGATCGTATTGTCGTTCCGCAACCTCGACTTGAGACGCCGAACCAACGGGACATAGCGTGTCGCCCAATCCGGATACCCGCGCCCGTCCCGTTCCGCGTAGGCCCGAAGGCGCCTCGATAGGGTCGTGAACATTCTACGCAAAACTCGGGTCATCCTTGACGCATCGGTCGAGACCACGCCCGGAATCCGGGCACCCGATCCAGGCGTAGCGTGGAATCAAGAAACGCGAAGTCGCGTGTATCGAAGATAGGTGTCAGGCGTAGCGCCGCGAGATAAAGAGCGAGCGATAGCGTACCCGCCAGGGTCAATACTCCACCGCTCACCATGCGCGACGCCGTCTCTGGAAAAATAACATTACAGGCCAAACACACCGCCACGCCGGGCAACGCCGCCACCAAGGGCCACCTCACACTCGTTTGCCAAAGCTCCAGCCTCCCCACGCCCACGAGCCTCTCCATCGCCCCCGAGAACCATGCCCACGATACCGCCATCGACAGCACCGTCGCGATCGGTATGCCCCAAAACCCGATCGTCACAGCCAGCGCGATGGTTAAGGCCACATTCGCCGACATGGAGATCAACCCCGCTTTCATCTGCAGGCCGGGCTCTCCCATGCCCAACGCGACAGCCACACCGCCGCCCGGCAGGATATTCGCGATATAACCACAGGCCATAATTTGAAGCACAATCGCCGAAGCCGCCAGCTCCGGCCGATCCCCCATCCACGTCCGAATCAGTAGCGTCGGCGCTCCCGCAAGCATCGCGACCAGAGGGAACGTTACAATCGCGACATACTTCGTCGATACGAGATACAACGCCCTCAAAGCGGCACGCCGCTCCGTGGCGTCCAATTGCGCCGCCGCCGGCAACAACGCCGTCAACATGAGCGCGGGCACTTGACGCATCTTGTTTGCCAACTCCACGCCAACCCGATACATGCCCACCAACTGAAAGTCGCGAAGGAACAGCGCGATCACAAGCACATCGGTCTCAAACATGATCAAGTTGGACAAACGCGACACCTGCGTCCGCCAGCCGAAGTGAAAAAGTTTTCGGAACGTTTTGCTGGAGACGCGGCCCGGCGAAACACACAGGCTCGGGCACAAAACAAAGGCCGCGCCGAAACTCAAAAAAGCGAAAACAACCAGCACGGCCGCATTCGCATACAACAATCCGCGAATCCCATACCCCGCTTCCAAAAATCCAATCGTCGCCCCCACCTTGACGAGGGACACCGCCACGCTAATCGCATTGGTAACGCCCATCCGTTGAAGGCCCGTCTGCACCGCCGTAAACGGCGCGATACAATTTGAAACCGCAAACAGCACGAGGCCCCAGCGCACAAGATGTTCGATTTCAGCGACTGCTTCAGAATTCTCAAGACGGCCCGCGCCCGAAAACTCCCAAGAGCCCATGGCCCCAGCGGCAACGCCCACAAGCGGCCACAACAGACTCACAAACACACCGCCAATCGCGATGTAGCAGTAGAATCCCGTGCTGACGACGGAAGAAATCGCTTCCCGTTCATCGCGGGCCTCGTGTTCCGCGATGAATTTCGCGTACCCGCTTCCCACCCCAACATCCAGAAGCGTCGCGTACCCCGTTAGCGCCCCCACCACAGCCCATATACCATACGTCCCCGCGCCAAGCCGGTGAACAATATACGCCATCAGCCCAAGAGAAACCGCCGCGTCCCAGAAACGTCCGCCGGCGTTGAACATCGTGTTCCTTGCGATGCGCTCACGAACCTGCATCGCGCCTCCTCTCTCTGCCACGGGACGAGTCGCCGTCGTAGTCGATAGCGTAAATCTCCACCCGCTCCTGTTCTCCCCCTCCGCGCGGCACGGGTACCATCAAAAGCCTTTCCAGTTTGAAATGATCCCGATCCATCCGCCACGCATCGAGAACCGCGTTCCAACCCTGCTCCTTGAACGTCCGTGAGGCCTCGATATAGGTGCTCGGATAAAACAGATAGTCAATGCCCCGCGACTCAAGCCAATCCAATTGCTCTTGGGGGGTCAGCGTTTGCATAAGGCCCAACATCTCGAAATTCTGGTACGTCGGCCTACGCAAGAAATAACTTCGTGGGTCCAGCGTAAGCACCCGCGCGTCGCTCGGCAGATTCTCGTTTGCCCATTCAAACGCCACGTACCGCTCGACCCGCTCCGCAAGATACGTCCGCCGTTCCTTCAGTCCGAGCGCCGCGCCCACCTTGAAGTGCGTGGCCCCAACACCCAACGCCAAGCCATACACAAACGAAAGCGCCAAAAGTACCCGTACCGCTTGGCCCATCCGCGGAATACGCGTGGCCCCCGAACCGGCCACCACCATCATCGAAGAGAAAAACGGAAGGATGTAGCGCGCCATGCGTTGAAAGTAAAAAAAACAGAATCCGCCGACGATGCTGAACAAGCCGAGCATCCGAATCTTGGGGCCCCCAAAAATCAAGCCCGGCAAACCAAGCAGCAACACCATCCCGCCCGGCGACTTCGTCCACCCATCGAAATCCTGTGGCCGCATGACGATTTTCCATGGGAACAGCAGCAGCTCGGCCAAACCCGTTCCCTGAATCGACTCATGCGCGCCCAGCGCCGTCGTCTGCGTGACGGGCAACCCCTTCGATTCAAATACCCCGAGCAAGAACGGGTATACCGGATTTCCCACCACCAAGGCGCTGCGAATAACCCATGGCGAAGCCGCCAACATCGCCAACGTACAAAGGACAAGCGCGGGCTTGATCCCATCCTTGCGTCCCTTAGCGAGCACACCGGCCACACACAAAGCGCACACCAAAAGTCCCGTGTGCCGCACGCCAAATGACATGCCTCCCAGCAACCCAGCCACCCACAGCCAGCGCAAATCCTGCTCATCGCTCCACGCCAGAACACACAGCACCGTCGCCATCGCCATGCCCGCGAAGGCTACATCCAGGGATACCGTTCCCACCTGATCAAAGTAGATGGGCGATGTGGCAAAGAGCGCAGCGGCGATGAGCCCACAGGTCCGATTCTCGATGCGCCGACCCAGAGCAAACACCGCCAAGCAAGCCAGCGGCCCAAAGATCCAGTTCGTCAGCCCGACCGCCAACTCCCCGCCCTGCAGATAAGAATAGGTGTACAACGCATGAAGCAAATGCGGATAGCCCGAATAGACATTCCCCTCCAGAAAAGTAATTCGGCCCGCATCCACATAATCCCACGGAAGCGCCAAATGCGCCACGCCCGCATCCCAACTCGTATTAGGTGCCAGCGCCGATACCAGCGCGATAGCGTTGCTCGCCACAACCGCCGCGAGGCAACACCACTCGAAGGCAGAAAATTTCGCGCGCGATGACGCCGAAGATTTGGACGTTTCGTTCCGCCGCCACCACACCCAAGCCTCAAACCCGATAGCCAGGCCCGCCAGCATGAACATAAGGATTTGAACCGCCGCCAGCGAGACACTCCCCACCGCCAAAACGACAACAGCGCAAAGCGAAAACCCCGCGTACAGTTGGCAAACAATCGCCTCAGCGCCCCGCGCCGGACCGCGACGCAGCATCAGCGATCCCGCCGCGCCTCCCACGATCAACAGAACAAGAACAGACAAAAGCGGCCTCCCACCAGGATAAGAAATCCAACGCCGCTAACGATACCACGGCCTCGCGCCCTTCCAAAAACCGCAGGCGGACCAAGGCCATCACCCCAAGCCCAAAGCAAACACCAAAATTCAGAGAAGACCCCAGCCCCTCCGCCTCTGAAGGAAAGGGCTGGGAAGGGCGGAGCCTTCAGAAAACCCAAGACAACCCATTGACAAGTCGCCTCCGCCCAACGCTGGTACCCCTACCCCTGCGCCCGCATCCGGCGAACCGACCGGCTAATCCACAAATCAAAATACTCATCCCCCAGCTCACGAGCCACGTCCACCCCCGTAGTCCGGCCATACTTGATCGCGACCCGGCGTGCCTTTTCCCGCGCCCGCTCCATCTCCTTCTCCGTCAGCTTCCCATCCGCCCGCCCCTTCTTAATCTCTCGAATATACGTGCGGTACGCCAACTCCACCCCCGCCTCAACCGCCGTGACTGCCCGTCCAAAGCGTCGACGCCGCGCCCGTTCGTACCAATCCCGCGATCGAAAAAAAGTCCAAACCGTCCCCAACACCGACCCTACCAACGTAAGCCCCGCCTCCGAATGCAGCAATTCCATCATCGATCACTCCCCCTATGAAGTCTCCAACACACCCCGATTATCCGCGTGAACATGACCATCCCCATAGTCATCCTTCACCCAAACAAAATACCGCCGACACACCGCGCCCAGCGTACGTTGCGGCACCCGCGCCCTCGTCCTGCGCACCACCGCAACCACATCCACCGCGATCCCGCCAAACCTCGACAAGTGCTTCGAGTTTCGCGAAACCGCGCCGCCCTCATCCGTCCAGCCCAACCGTGCCGCCAAGCGCTCCAAGTCCGCCTGCGTACGCACACCATCCGTCACGATCAGCCAGACCTCTTCCTTAGCCATCGCGCACAACTCACGCCGCGTCCGCTCCAGCGAATCCAACGCCGACCCATGCACCATCGCCAGACCATCCCCATTCTCAAACTCCCGCAACCGAAAATGAGAAAACTCTTCGCCGTCAAGATTCGCGACCAGCCGCACATCATTTCGGCCCTTACAGAAAGTCGCGGGCATCGATAATATATCCATTCGTGGAATCATCCGTATCCTTGATCGACGTAGCCGTCGTTCGCACATACAACTGCGCCAGCGCAATCGAATCCGTGTCTGCCGTCGGCGCTACCGGCGTCGCCGATTCCACCCCCTGCTTGACACTGATATTCCACGTCTCCAGCCCCGCCTGCACCAAATCAATGCGCGGATTCGAAACCGGAGCCGTCACATCCGCCGTAGGCGTCTGCGCCGCAAGCTTATACGGCGTATTGGATATAAACGCATAACCCGGCTCCACCAAGACCCCCATCGTCGCCGGCGAATTCGCCACCGCCTTCAAATCATCCGCCGTCGCGCCACGCGCCACCCCATCCGTCCCGCTCCAGACCTGCGCCGCCAGAAAATGAACCAGCTCCAGCGCCGCCTCCAGCCGGTCATCCCAGATATTTAGCTTCGAAGAAGCCACCGGACGTTCCTCGAACGCCCAGGTAGTCTTCGTATACGCATTCCCCTTAATAGCCATAAGAAACCCCCTTCAACAATACGGCTCGCCCGCCAACAAGAGCCGACACCTAATCCAAGTGATACCCCAGATCCAGCCCGACCGTCTCGTCATCCAGGCGAAACTGGAACAACGTAGAAGCCCCGGGCTGACTGCGCACCATAAAACTAACCGGCTCGTCCACCGAGCGAAACGGCGACGTCAACGCCGCTACCGTTTCCACCCGATCCCCGCGAAAACGATGCGTCACCGCCTTCACCCGACCCACCAGCTTCCCCGTAAACCGGTCATCCCACTCGCCCGAAACCTCCCGCTCCAACCGGCGAAGATCGCCCCCTCGGAACTCCAAAATTTCCCCGACCCGCACCCCCGAGTCCCCATGCAGAAACGTCACCTCCCCCGTGGCCTCCGGGTACGCCAAGTCCTTCAGCAATCCCTCCACCAGAGCATCCGCATCCGCTTCCACCGATAGCGAAAAATAATTGAGGAACTTCGCGGATATTCCATACTCATCGATACTATCGTTATCAAAATACGTCTTGCTAAACGCCGTCGTAACTGGATTCCCATCAAAAAAAACTTCGTTCCCCAGCGCCCCAGAATCCGAACCCAACCGAACCCCATGCAAACGCGGATCAAAAAACACCACCCGATCCGGCCGCGAAGCCCGGCGAAACACCACGCCTAAATCCGGCGACACCGACCAAACAAACCCATCCGCCGCCGCCTAGGCCAACGCGGTCAAAACCTCATACACCCCATTCGTGACATCATAAGCCTCAAACGTCTGGGCCGAATCCTCAATCGAATCGCTATGCGCCCCCGCATACGAAAAAAAATCCTTCAACTCCAGATCCGGATCCAAGAACTTCCCGCCCCCATACAAAAAGACCGAAGCAGGTCCCTCCTCCACCAGCGCCGCGTTAAAACACTCCCCGCCCCCATACACCAGCCCCAAATACCGCCCGTACGCGTCCACCCGGTCATCAAACGCGCCCGTCGAATCCCGATGCGGATTCAGCTCAATAAAATCAATCCCCTTCAAATCAATCAGGTCCTGCAAAAACACCTTGGCCCGATCCCCCGCCAGCTTATACCCACTCGCGTCATATTCATCCGTCGTCCAACCAGCAATCTCCGGGTGCATCGAAATCCCATGCGAATTCTTACTCGTCTCCTCCGAATCCACCAACATCAACCGAAGGTCCGGCCAATCCGCCCCATCCACCTTCAACCCCGCGATCGTATCCCCTTCCTTCGCACACGCCCCCGTCAAATCCATACGCGCACTACCGACCCATTGCCCGACCGCGATCCCGCCAACCTCCAACTCATTCCCCGCATTCATCCGGGCCGAGAGCTTTCCATACTCCCGAACCGCCCCATCCGGGTAGGCAGAATGATCAACCCAATAGTGAACCTCGCCCAACGCGCTATTGACAGCATCCCGCGCAATCTGGCTCACCGTCCGGTTCATATACGCTCGCGACACCTGCGTATTCCCCTCCCGCGCCTCCCGCTCCGCCTCAAACTTCACCACCTCATGAAAATGAACAAAACGATCCAAAATCAGCTTACGCGTGTCGCTCCAGACCGGGCGAACCCGCGTAATCTGCGCCTCACAAAAAAGCGGACCCTCCACCAACACCCGAACCCTGTACCCATGCCCCAAATCCGTAACACGCCCAGGCAACACCCCTTCAATCACATCGCGCTGATCCGCTGCCCGGCGCGTAACCTTCAGAAGCGGCACCTCATCCAGAGACAGAATCCGCCGCCCCCACGTGTCATAAACCTCAACGCGATAATCCAAAGCCACCTCCCCAAAAGGCAAACACAACGCCTACCGCCAAGACCCAAAACCCGGCATCAACAAAAATAACGCCGCCGCGCCTACCTACCACCAGCGATCCCGATACGCCACCGTCACCGCCGCCGTATGCGAACTCCCCGCATCATCCACATACGTCAACGTAGTCCCCTCAGGAGAAACACGCGGAAACTCCCCCGTCGTATACGGCGTCACATCCACCCCCTCCAACGTAGCCACACCCGCAGCCCCGTCAAAAACCAGCGTCTCCCCATCCGCCACCGTACCCGAATACAAAATCGTCCGCGTCCCATCCCCAAAAGAAGGATCCACGATCGACCCCGTAGCCACCAGCGTAATTCGAGGAAGCGAAAAAACATTTCCCGACGCCGTCACCGCCTTCGTTTCCCCCGAAGCCGTCACCGTCCACCCCGAAGACACCTCCGAAACCGCCTCCTCAAACGGCGACTTCGCAGCCAACTCAAGCGTAAAACTCCCCACCAGCGAATCCCGGGCCACCTCCCGCCTAAACGAATTCCGCCGCACCAACATCCGGCGCCCCGTTCGCAACGAAAGAACCGCCGAGTAATCCTCCACCGAAGCCGCATCCACAATCGCGTCCAACCGCGCCTCCACCCCCACCAGAGAACTCTCCCCCAAGACCACACCCGAAACCGTAATCACCCGCTCATTCCGGCCGCCAACCTCCTCCAAACTCTCCGCGAACGCAGTATGCCGCTCATCAAACGTCTCACTCCCCAACGTCACTGCCAAAACCTAATCCTCCCCAAGAACCGGCGTCGAAAGCATAGCCGCCGCCACCTCACGCGAAGCCGAAGCCAACGTAAACGGCTCCAACGTCAACCACGCCCGCTCCTCCGCCCCCTGCGCCAACGCCAGCAACCCATCCAGCCGAACATCCCCACCAACACGCTGCCCACCCACCTGCAAATGCCGTTGCCGAAACCCCTCATCCGAAGCCAACGACCGAAGCAAATGCGCCCCAGCCAACATCGTCTCCCCCAACACCACCGCATCATCCGGCGACCCCACATCATAAACAGGATCCAAAAGCCGCAAAACCTCCACATGCGCATCATCAATACTAGACACCACCAACGCAGAAGGAACCAACGTAGAATCATTCAACTGAAACTTAGCCCGAACCCCACTCTCACCACCAAAATTTGCCATAACTAACTCCTTCCA
This sequence comes from Candidatus Hydrogenedentota bacterium, assembly GCA_029937645.1. GTDB lineage: Bacteria > Hydrogenedentota > Hydrogenedentia > Hydrogenedentales > JAPYPO01. Next base: position 5,366 of record JAPYPO010000047.1, on the reverse strand, counting down.
GAACGAGCACGACCCCAAACCGCCAAGCGGTCAGATAAAGGCAGACGGCCAGACAAAGGCGCACCAAGCCTCCATCCAGCCGCCGGCAGTCAGCAGAAGTACCCAACGAAGCAATACAGAGTAACGCCCCTAGACCCAATCACTCTGAACAACCACACGCGCCTTGTCATAAATCACAGCAAAATCCGTGACCACCGTAATAAACGTTCGGTCCCACTGCTGATTAATCAACTTATCACTCTCCACCAGAACATCCTGCTCCGTAACCTTCTGGATCGCATAACCCGCATCCAGAATCGTCAACTTATCCGCAGGCTGATCCGCCATCGGCACTAACTGCGCCCCAAACGGACTCGACAGACTCCCCGTCTTCGAGAAATCAAACAGCGCCGTATCCTTAAACTCAGACATTCCAAGCAGCGTCTGAACCAACCCCTCATTCGCCAACATATGCGTCGGCGTAAAATAATGGTCCATCGTCAACTTCGTGAACCCCTTCACCAAATCCGCATACACCCAGGCATCCGCCGTAGCCGTATTCACCGTAACAGCCGCCGTGCCAGCGCCCGAAGAATCCCCACTCACCAACACCGTCGCCGCGCGCGCATCCAGATTTCGGCCCAACCGTTCCCCGATACGCATCAAATGCACCCGAAGCATATCCACCGACATCCGGCGGATAACCTCATACGAAGCCACCACACCACGGCCCTTCTTATCCAGCTTCACCGTGCGATCCCCATACGTGATCTCCGACTCAGGAATCGCCGCGCCCTCCGCCACCGTGCGCAACTCCTCCTCCGCCGCCGACTCCGTCACATACGGCACATCATACGAAGTCCCCGAAATCGCCTCATCCCGAATAATCAACTCCGGATACGCCGGCTTTCGCTTCAAGCCAGCCACCACCGCCTCACGCACAATATCCGGAAACAGCCACTTCGCATTCGGGTCCGACTGAAAAAAACGATCCACCGTAATCCGATTCAAATCAACCCCAAACTCCTGCGCACAATAATCCGAAGCCGTCGTATCCAGCGCTCGAAAAAACTGCTGATGCGAGAGCCCAAGCGTCTTCAAATCCTCATACAGACCCTGGCCCCGATGCTCACGCAAGCGCGTCGCATCCTGACTCAGAAACTCTACACGCTCACGCACCATATCATCACGATACCCCATCAAAATCCCCCTTCAAACGGGCCCCCGCCCGTCACGTAATCCATCATCAACACCACCCACAACAAAACCAAAGCACACCCTACAAAAGCACATGCACCTCAGTAGTCCCCGTATCCACCTTCACATTCAAACCATTCCCATTCCCCGAAAGCGGAGTCTTAACACTGCCATCCGTAGCCGAAGCCAAAACCCCCTTAACCCCATCCACCGTAGGAGCCGTGCCCGTATACGAAAAAATACAGATTCCCCGAACCTTTACCGGAAACGCCGTACTATTCGCCGTCACATCCGCCAGCGCCTGCCCAAAAACAGGATCCTCCGCATCCGTCGCATTATCCGCCTCATACCCCCCCCGTCAACATCACCGCATCCCCCTTCGAGATAGCAATCGTCCCCGAAGAAGGAGAAACACACGTAACCACCAACTCAGTAACCGCACCACCCACATCGCCATAAGCCATCAAACAAATCCCCCTAAACAAAAGTAAACAACCCAACATCAACAGAACACCCCACGGGAGGGCGAGCGTACCCGCGAGCCACAACACCAACCCCCACAGAAAAACCTACCCCCGAACAATCGAAAGCGCCGCATCCGAACGCGACGCCTCCCCCTCATCCCCAAGCCCCTCAGGAATACTCACCGGAGCCGGCGGATACTTCGCATCAAACCGAGACTCAAAAGCCCGCAACTGCCCATGAATCTCCTCAAGCGAAAGCAAACCCAACGTCTTACGCCAAGTCTCCTCCTCAAAATCTCCACCATCCAACTCACGCCCCAACCCACAAAGCCGCTCCACCGCACGCCGACGCGACACAACCCCATCCACAATCAACGCCCCAGCCTCACCCATCGGCAACTCAAGATCCCGAAGCGCCTTTTCAATGCCACACGCCACCTCAACCGTCAACCCATCCACCCGAGAGACCACAACACGCCGCAAGCCCTTCTCCCCCTCAAGAAAAAGCGAACCCCCGTCCCCGTCACGCTCCAGCCACCCATACACACCCCGGTCCACCACAACCGCAGCCTCCTCCTCATCCAACCAACGAACAGGATGCGGACCCTTCTCCGAAGCAAACTGTTCCTCCCCATCCACCCCCGGCGCCATCCGCCACCCAAGCAAATACCCATCACACTCAAGGCGCAAATCAAGATGTTCACCCAACCCATCCCGATGCCGATGAAGCACAAACCGTCCCTCACGCTCCCCCAGCCCACTAGCCTCCAAACCATCATCCATGCGGATCTTCCAGAACATTACAGCCCCCCAAGCAGTTTCAAAAAGGCGATGCAAAGCATCGCTCGGTTTTTCTTTGGTTATTTCTTTCTCCCAAAAAAAGAAAGAAAATAAACACGAGCGGCGACGAGCTTACGACTGAACAAAAGCCCGAGCCAGCGTCATAACCATCCCCACCAGATTCGCCACCAACAAAATAACCCCACGCGCCAACGTAGACTCCAGCCCAGACACCCGGGCCTTCACCTCATCCAGCGCCTCCTTCAACACCCGAAACTCAACCTCATGCACCTTCCCCAGCGGGCACTCATCACAACCATCCCCCATACCGACCCCCTTCACCCTACTCCCGGGCCCAAACCCGCGAGCCCCCCTGAGACGCCAAACCGATCGGACGATGAAACGCCTCCCGGCCCGCCACCAGCGCCTCCGACAAAGGCAGCGCCCGCGCCTCACTCACAAACCGAGTCCCCTGCGAACCCGAAGGCACAACCGAACCCTCAATCACATCCAACACATTCCGCATCACATAATGACACGACTCATCCCCGTACGAGCGCCCCGGCACATGGTCGCAAGTCCGAAGATCCTTATGGCAAATCGAACACTCCGGCGTTTCAAACGCAAACCCAATCGAAGTCTCCCGATACACCCCGCCCTCAATATTCAAAATAAAATCCGCATTCTCACCAGTCCGCATCACATACACATCCGGACGCACCGAAACCCGATCCCCCTCCCGGTGCAAACAAGACCGAAAAAAAGTCCCCCGCGGAAGCGACCCCTTCAAATCATGACGCTCCATCAAAGGACGCCCAGGCACCATCCCATTAATCGTCTCCAGCTCCTCATCCGGAAACCGGCTAAAATGCCGGTCCACCCCGTTATGACAAAGATCCAAAGTAAACACCGCATACTCATCCCGCCCCAGATCCCTAAGCGAAAACCGACCAACCTCCCCCTCAACCTCAGAAGAAAGCTCCCCAGAACGAGCCCCCACCAAACAACCAGAACGCCGAAACAAAAAAGGTTCCAACCCCATAAAAAATCTCCCAAAATCCCAAGCCAACCCTCTCCAAAAGTTTTTAGGAAAGGGGTTTGGGGAAGAACCCTTTTTCCAAAAAGGGTTTTCCCCAACAAGTCCTACCCCGAAAACCCAAGCGCCTTCGCCGCACCAGCCTGATCCATAAATCCCTCATCCCGGAGCCGCACCGCATTATCAATCTCCTTACCCCGCGCCGCCGCCTCCCGCCAGACATCCACCGTCCGATTCTCCTTCATCACCACACGCGCCCGCGCACTCCCCCACATCAGCGCCAACTCAAAATTATACAAACGCTCCAAGATCCGCTGGACACTCCGATTCACCGCCGCCACCTGCCGATTAATAATCTCAAACTGAGCCGTCCCATACGTCTCCGTAGTCCCATAATTCCGGCCCAGCAAGATCGGCATCAGATGCATCCCCGTAATCACCTGCTCCTCCACCGCCTTCTGATTCTCATAAAACACATGCGCCGTCTGATTCCCCTGAACCAAATCCACCGCCACATTGTCATACGTAACCAGATTCTGATCCGCCTCCAACCCACTCAACGAATCCCGAAGCTCATCAAACGTCCCCTTCACCCGAGCCTCAAACGCCTCCACCGACTCCCCACGCAGCCGCTCCTCCGGGCGATACGAAACATGCAACTTAGGCCACCCCGCATTGTGCGTAGCCTTCGCCATATCCTCCATCAGACGCTGCTGAATCTTCACCACAAAAGGAATCGAGCGCAGCATAGACCGCCCATACGGATTCGTACCATCCCGGTCCATCCCCACATAAATAAACCGCTCCATCGGCAGCTTAACCTCCGCCCCATCCCGAAGCTGATACGCCTGCAACCCGCCCTTCTCACGCCGAAACCGAATCGTCCAAACATCAACCGGCACCACATCATGAATCGACTCACGACTCCGCGAAGGCACAATCTCCAACGCCGCCGCCCCAAACGTAAACAACGACCCATAAAAAACATCCAACAGGCCATCCATCCCCCGATCACCCGAATTCACACGCCCATTCAACGAGTCCAACAACCCCTGCGCCCGCCGCTTCGCCACCTCCGAAGAAGGCTCCTCAATCTCCACATCAAACCCAGACTGACACAGCCGCTTCCATGTCCAAACCCCATCCGAAATATCCGGAATCGCATCCCGCAAAAAACGGTACACCTCCAGCATATAAAAGGAGTCTCATTCGGCATCGGAGCAAACGACCCAAAAGCCGAACCCAACCGAGAAACATCATCCGCTACAGAAACCGCCCGAAAACCGCCCGCCCGCACATGACCCGCCGAAGCCTGCCCCCCATGCGAAACACCACCCTTACCCATCCCACGAAGCCACCCCAGCCAGTCCGCCATCCGCAATCCCCTCCAAGACATTCCCTAGTCATCCCTACATACCCACCCCTCCTGTTGCACAAGAAAACAGAAGACCTACCCGCCTACCGCAAATCCCAGAAACTCCAAGTCAAGAAAGACCAATAAAAAAAGGCGATGCAAAGCATCGCCCGGTTTTTCTTTGGTTCTTTCTTTTTCCCAAAAAAAGAAAGAACATAAAGCCGCAAGCAAAGCAAGCGGCGCAAGCTCTTACCGCCCCTTAAAAACAGGATCCCGTTTTTCCTTAAACGAAGCCACCCCCTCCGCCGCATCCTCCGTATTACTCAACCGCTTCTGCGTGGCCGGATACGCCGCAACCACCGCCGCTTCCCCCTCCTCCACATACAGCCTCGAAGACGCCTTCGTCGCCTGAACCGCCAGCGGCGCAAACGAAGCAATCTCCTCCGCAATCTCAATCGCCCGATCCACCTGAGACCCCGGCTCCACCACCTCCTGCACCAATCCAATCCGATACGCCTCCTCCGCATCCCACACATCACACCGCAGTAAATGATAC
>JAPYPO010000566.1 GCA_029937645.1 Candidatus Hydrogenedentota bacterium | reverse complement strand
GCCTTACTGGTGTCGATGGATTTAATACGCGCGTGAGCATGAGGGCTGCGTAGGACAGCGCCGTAGAGCTGCCCTGCCGTGTTGAAGTCGCCACCGTACAACGCTCTGCCCGTGACCTTATCCGCACCATCGGGACGGATGGGGCGCGTACCGACAACATCAAACGTCTCGTTGACCAAGACCATATTCGGTTCGTATGCTTGGGTAGCCATGCTTATACCTCCTGCATCGTTGCGGCAGCATCCAATACCGCCCGGACGATCTTGTCGTAACCCGTGCAGCGGCACAAATTGTTGGCCAGCCAAAACCGTATTTCGTGTTCAGTGGGATTCGGATTTTCATCAAGCAACGCCTTGGAGGCCAGGATGAATCCAGGCGTGCAAACGCCGCACTGCAACGCCGCATTCTCCAGGAAGGCCTGCTGAATCGGGTGCAGTATGCCCCCGCTGGCAATGCCCTCGATGGTGGTGATCTCCGCGCCTTCCGCCTCTACGCCCAACACCAGGCATGCGGTGACGATACGGCCGTCGAGGATGACCGTGCAGGCTCCGCAGTTGCCGTCGTTACATCCCTCTTTGGTCCCGGTGAGTCCGACGACATCGCGCAAGACTTCGAGCAGACTTTGGCGTGGTTCACACAGAAAGTCCGTGTGCTCACCGTTAATGGTTGTTTGTACGTGGGTCTTTCCTGACATCTAGCTAGGCCTCCTTGGCGCGTTCGATAGCGGTAAGCAGCGCGCGCCGGGTGAGCACCTCGCAGAGGTGCTTGCGATACTCCTTCGTGCCGCGCATGTCGGTGATTGGGCTGGCGGCATCCTGTGCGAGTGCAGACGCGATGCGTACGCTTTCCTCCGTTGCCGGTTTCCCGGCCAATGCGTCCCCAGCTTCCTTCACAAACAGAGGCGTGGGGGCCACCGAAGCAAGCGCAACCCGCGCCGACTTAATGGTGCCGTTCTCCAAAACAACAGACACCCCGGCTCCAACCACGGCGATATCCATCTCGTTCCGAGGGATAAATCGAAGGTAGTGAGCCCCCGAGCGCGGCGCTGGAGCAGGGAAGTGCAGCGACACGAGCATCTCGCCGGGTTGCATGACCGTCCGTCTTGGGGCGGTGCAAAAGTCTTCGATGGGCACGGAGCGATCTCCGCTGGGACCTGCAATGTTGGCGACGCCGCCGAGCGCAATCATCACGGGGATAGAGTCGCCGCTGGGCGACGCATTGCAGAGGTTGCCTCCCAGCGTCGCCCGGCCCTGAATCTGAGTACCGCCGATGAGCGAGGCGGCATCAATGAGGCCAGGGTAGGCTTGCGTCACTTTCGGATTGTTGTAGATTTTGTAGCAGGGTACCGCGGCCCCAAGCGTCAGGCCGGCTTGGGGATCGTAGGTCACTTCATTTAGCTCGGGAACGGACTTGCCATCCACCACGAGATCGACGTTGTCCATAACGCCCGCACGAAGCAACACCAGCAAGTCGGTTCCTCCGGCCAGAATGCGGGCGCGCTCGCCCCGCTCGGCCAATAGCTCGGTCGCTTCCTTCACCGAGCGCGGGCTGGCGTAATCAATCCAATGCAACGGGCACCTCCTTTTCGCTTTTTCCAGACGCTACTGCGTCGATGATTCGCTTTCAACCATGGGCCGCAGCAGCGAGTCTTTGAAATCCTCACAGTGCGTGCACTTGAAAACATAAACTAAATGGTGAACGGGGCGGGGCTCGAACCCGCGACCACCGGATTAAAAGTCCGATGCTCTACCAACTGAGCTACCCGTCCACTGAAGGGTTGTCGAGGCGGGGCGAACGAATGTTCGAATCTCGCACTGCCGCATTGCACAGCAGTTCACGACGGCGGAAAGTCTAGCGAATCTACGCGGAGTAAGTCAATTTAGACTGAGGCGCGAAGAGCACGAACGGACGATTGGGGGCGAAGGCTAGGCACGTCCTCGCGCTGAGGTGTCGTAGATTCTCAGCAAGTTCTGATGGACCTCAAAGGCGATTTCCGGTCGGTTTTCGAAGGAGAAAAATGCTGCGTCCATCGCGTCGGTTTTGGCGTCCAGCTCGCCTTCCCAGCGCTCTACTTTGTAGCCAATTACGATGACGCCGCCGTGTTTACTGGAGATGGTACTGACGCCCAGGAGCGAGGTGCCTTCTCCCCGTAGCGCGGTCTCCTCTTCCAATTCGCGCAGCGCCGCCTGGTCCGTCGTTTCCCCCATCTCCACGAAACCACCGGGAAGAGTCCAAAGGCCTTTGCGCGGCTCGATGGAACGCTGAACAAGAAGCAACTCGCCCGCGTCATTCGTCAAGAAGCAACACGCGGCAGGCGCCGGATTCGAGTAGTAGAACCGTTCACAAGGCGGGCAATGCGGCCTCATGCTTTGCCCGTCGTCCGCAGAAATAAGCACGTCTCCGCAGATCGGGCAATGGTTCCATTCGAATCGGCCATACTTTACAGACATACTTAGACTTTACCAGTCCGAGAATTCGTATTCAAAAGCGATTGAGAGTGGAGGGGTCGGAACCTCGAATCTAGTGCATTGGTTCACGATACGTTACAAAAATTGCCGCTATCGCCTCGATCGCCGAGTGAGTCGGTTACCAGGTTAATCGAAATTCTTGATTAATTTGTTTTTCGGGATTGTGCTCCAGTAGTATATGATCTTCTTCAACGGGCCGGGCGGCCGGGCAGCGTTCCGTACTGGAACGTCCTCTAGTAGGGTCAGCTTAAACCCGGATTTCCCATTTGGAAGAGTCATCTTGAGATCCGCCGGCATCGATT
>JAPYPO010000565.1 GCA_029937645.1 Candidatus Hydrogenedentota bacterium | reverse complement strand
GACAGGCCCATATCCGGCATCGTCGGGCCCGGCGAAATCTCCGCCGGGTCCAGGACATGCCGGTCCAACCCCGCGGCGACGGTACGCTCTTCGCCTTCGACGTGCGCAAAATCGAAATCATGCTTCGTTTTGTTGCCTACGAAGCTGATGTCCGGGCCAATCGGTCCGCCCATCCCATCGATCAGATGGCAACCGAGGCAACCGCGCGTTTCGGCCAAATGTTTTCCCTCGGCCACAAGCCTGCCTGAGAACGGCGTTTCGTCGCCTGCCGCGAAATCCGAATAGACGAGATCCGCGTCGTGACATTGCGCGCAGGACGAATACACAAACTCCGCTTCGTGCAACGGATACAACCAATCATGAGTGAGCCCATGCGCCGCGACCGTTTCGGTGGCTAAGCCCTGGCCCTCGTGGCAGATCGTACACCCAAAAGTTTCCGGCGGATGCTGCTGAAGGAATTCCCCAGGGTGCGTCGTAAAAGGCTGCTCCTCTCCGGTCATGCGTGGATCCTGCACACCGGTGTGGCACGTGATGCAACGATCCGTCACCGCAAGCGCGGGCACGACATTCTGCTCGATCTGGGAAACTCGGAATCCCGCAAGGTTTCCGTCCTCCGATTTCTCTTCGAGAATCTTGGCGTATTCCGACCGATATCCGCGCCACTCTGGAAAGACGTTTTCAATTAGCGCCGCGCCGATCAGCAACACGAGCGTGACCGCGCTTACGCCTGCCAACAGAACCTTCGTGCGCCGATCATAAGCTTCCGCGTCAAATTTAGACATGGCTCATTCCATTTCGCGCAAGTTCGTTGGCGCCTGAACCGCCGTTTAGCCACAGGGGGAACAGAGAGCCCCGAGATTGGATAACGCCAAGCTCTCGAGTCGTCAATATGTTGTAGGACTGCGCGGTCATTATTTCTCTGTGTCCTCCGTGCCCTCTGTGGCAAATCAGTGCGTCGGCCATTGGTCTCGGCTCCAGTAGAAATCCCAATTCGGGCCGCGCAGATACGTGGCGACATAGGTCAGAATCACGAAGCCGGCCAAGAAACAGGTGAACAAGGCGATAGCGCCCAACCGGGTCGACTGCGTCCGTTTCACCACGTAGATGGACCACGCCGCGTAGGCCAAAGTCAGCAGGCTCCCCGGATTGATTACGATGATCCACAGCTGATTGATATCGGGGAACCAGGTTCGAAGCCATCCGTATTTCACCGGGATCGCCACTGTCATGATGGCCGCAATGGAACCGAAGATGACCGACGCTACCGTCGTGCGCTTGCCGCGATTTCCGCTGAACCAAACACCGCTCGGTTCTGGTTCTCGATCCAGGTACGGAATCAACGCGAGTCCGAGAACCACAATCCCCGGAATGACAATCCCGCCGACGAAGGCCGAGTACGAGACAATCTCTTGCAACCCCAGGAAGTACCAAGGAGCCTTCGCCGGATTCTCGGGTACTTGCGGATTCGCAAGTTCGGTCAGCGGCGCATCGAAGGACATCCCGAGCGCCACGGCGATCAGCATGGTCACCATGAAAATCAGCAGTTCCGCCCTCAACAAATACGGCCAACTCGGGACGGTCGCGCCGGTATCCTTTCCCGTCTCGGGCGTTCGGCCCTTCACGACGGCCATGAGTCCATAGGAACGCGAGGGCCTTTCTTCCGGAAACACGGCCCCGGTGCCCACCATATCTGCGCCTTTGCCGGCGGGCGTCGGCGTTCCTTCGGGGCGGGCGAGGCCGCCGTCTTTCCGGATTCGCCATATGTGCAACCCAAGCACGGCGCAGAAAACGATCGGCAATACCATCACATGCAGCAGGTAAAACCGGATCAGCGCGCCCTGCCCGACCGTCGACGCGCCCAACAAAAGTTCCTTTTGAATGTCCCCTACGTTGAACGACTGCGGCAACCCGAGCGCGGCCACGAGTTCATTCGGAGAAGCGGCAATATTTGCGCCGATGGTGATCGCCCAAAACGCCAACTGGTCCCAAGGCAACAAGTACCCAGTGAACGAGAAGAAAAGAGTCAGCACGAACAGGACCATGCCCAACACCCAGTTCAACTCGCGCGGCGCTTTGTAGGCCGAGGTGTAGAACACGCGCGCCATGTGGAACATCACCGTCGCGACCATCAAGTGCGCCATCCAACGATGGATATTGCGCATATACCGGCCCGTCGGCACGACATACATGATGTCCTTGATCGAATCGTAGGCGCGCTCGACCGATGGCGCGTAGTACACCATCAGCAGCACACCGGTCACGACGAGGATCGCGAATTGCGATAGCAGCGAAATACCCAGCGCCCACGTAGTCCTAATTTTCAGACTATGTGGATGAACCCGCGCCGAGTGTACGTGCAGAAAAAAGTTTGTCGATACGGCCTGCGACTTCGCCCGGTCGGACGTAGGCGCGCCGTGCCGAATAAGAGAAGACCGAAAATTGCCCGGCAGCTCTTTCAGATTTAGCCAGAATGTCCCTAGCCCTGTTCCCATTGTCACGCTCTCCTAGGCGACTTCAAAAAACTGTCCCGCAGCCACTTGTTTTGATTTATCCACTACAATGCTCCCATCCGGAGCCTGCGATACCGACAGCCAAGCCAGGGCGCGAGGCGCTGGACCTCCGATAACTTCACCCTCCGCAGAAAACTTGGAACCGTGGCAGGGGCAGCCAAAGCCCTCCTCCGATTCGCTGACGATGCAACCGAGGTGGGTGCATATGAGCGACATGGCCGCAATGCCTTGATCCGTCCGTATCAGTCGCACGTTTTGTTCAGAGA
>JAPYPO010000564.1 GCA_029937645.1 Candidatus Hydrogenedentota bacterium | reverse complement strand
TCTGGTACTCCGTTTCTTTAAGTGGCTCTAGGCAACGCGCTTCACGACCACACACCGAATCACTCATCCAGCGGACATCAACATCGAGCACTGGAGTGGGAGTCGATTCATGGGTCGCGATCAGCGCTCAGAAAGCGGCGTAGTCCGAAACTGAAAACAGTCTCTTAGCGAAGCGCATCAACAGCTCGCCAACGTGTAGAACACCCTCTTCGGGTACAAGTCAACTCTTGGCCCAAAACGTCGCGCTCGTCATGCCAGGTCGCAGGAAGCTAAGGCGCGGATCGCTTGTAATATCCTGAATCGGATCATGGTGATGGGCCGGCCCGAGACTTTGCGATGAAGAAACCAATTCGACCAGCAGCGCTGGCTTCCGCACCGTTTTCGGATTTATGCGCCAACACGCGGTTTCAACTATTTGCCGGAGTTTTGCTACTTTTCTACCGACCGAAGCTCTACTATCTCATTGCCTCCTCCAAAAGACGCTCAGCCAGTAATCGCTCATAGCGGGTACTCAGAGGCAGTTTATCAGGGCAGGAGCGAAAGGAGGGTTAACTTGAGTTGGGCGCCCAGTTCCATCCAAGCACGGCCACACGATTCGTGGAGTTCGATCGCATTACTCGTAGGCTCGGGAATTTTTCTGTTTCTGGGGTCGACTGCCAATGCCGCAGGTCCTGCCGCAGGTCGTATGGCGTCGATGCCAGGCCTTACTACGGCGTTCAATACTGCGACGAACCCTGAAGCGAATTCTTCTTTCTCTATGATGGCGGCCATGGCGCTCCAAAGCACTCTCGAAGGCACATCGGCCAAATCAACGGGGCGGAGTTCAGTAAGCGATATTGTCTCCATTATGCCGCGCGTGTGGATTACGCAGGTCAACCTAGCCGAATCCGCCGCTTTCGATTCCGGGGCGGTGATCGTCCCGATGTACGGCGGCTCAATTACAGTTACGCCCCCGGGCACACCTAATTTTTCGATCCTGGCGACCGGCTTCTATGGCAAAGGCAAAGGCGAGGCACTCACCGAGGACGATACGGGCTTAGAGCTAAATTCAAAGATCGAACGGACAGACATTGAAATACTTTTTCGCTACCACTTTCCGAAGACCCAGTTCGTCGTGTTTGGCGGCCCTCGCTACGTGACCTTCGACACGTCCTACGAGTTCGACGAAATCCCTTCCCTTCGTGTGGACCAGACGTCTGACATATGGGTCCTTGAGATAGGCGGCGGTGCTTTTGCGAACCTTGGAGAGACCGGCAGACATCGTTTTTTCGGCAATTTCACCCTCGGTGTGGCATTCGAAGACTTCGAATCCAAGCCGACCGGTGAGTTTGGCGCATTCGAGGAAAAAACAAGTAACACCACGGGAACGATCGATTTAAACTTTGGTTACGAGTACCTGCTCGTCGACTGGGCCTCATTGAACTTTCGTTACCGAATGTTCAACTTCTTCACCACCGACGATTTCTTTCAAGACGATCTCACGACCATCCATGGACCCGAATTCGGTTTGGCGCTCCGGTTTTGATTCCCCCCGCATCCGATCTTGCCGCGAAGAACATCCTCCGGCTCCTATTTGGTGCGTTCTTGATACTGCTTTTCGCGTTGAGTGGATGCGCTTCTCGCAGTTCAAACGTCGCACTTGTGGTCGGCCTCGGCGCGTATACCCATGCGCCCAATCTGCCTAACCCTGCCCGAGACGCCACTGCGATCGGATCCTCTCTCGACGATCTTGGTTGGGTCGTCACCACGCTAACCGACCTCGATCACAAAGAGATCGCGAAGGCCGTCGCCGACTTCGCGCCAAGTGCCGCAGCGGCCGAGCAGGCGGTTTTTTTCTATGCCGGCCATGGGATGCAGATTGATGGCCATAACTACCTTGTCCCGACTGGCTTCAAGCCGACTGTTGCTGGACTCGAAAACCTGGTCTCGCTCGACGATATGCTCGCCCAGTTGTCGGAGGGCAATTCACAGCTCGTCGTGTTTCTCGACGCCTGCCGCGACAATCCCCTAACAGCCTCGCTGACTGCGCAGTTCGCCGATGCTCGTACGCGGGGACTCTCGTTACCTGCCTGGCCTGCAGGGCCGGACAAGGCGCCGAACGCCAAGCCAGCCTATGAACCGACGATTGGACGAGGACTCGCAGAAACCAAGGTCGGCGCTGGAAGCATGATTGCATACGCCACACAGCCCGGGAATGTGGCTCTCGATGGCGTCGGCTTGCATAGCCCTTTTACCGAAGGCCTACTGGAATACATTGGCACCCTCGGACAGGACGTGAGTTGGGTGATGCGCCAAACCCGCGGCCGCGTCATCGACAAGACAGATGGCAAGCAGGTTCCGTGGGATCATTCATCGCTCATTATTCCCTTCTATTTGAATCCGCGTCGAACGGGACCACCTCCTCCGTAGAAATCATCAAACACTCAGCGATTCGTGAATGCACAACGTTGTTTTTGCGAAGCACTCAGCCATTTCTTCTTCGGGGATCGCGCAAAGAAAATCCCGATCGTTGATAGCGTAGAAATGAGCTTCGAAGGCTGATTAATCAAGTCAAACTGCAACAAGAGGGGCCGATTCATCCTCTCGCGAGCACACGTTCAATCTCGATTTAATATCAGCCACCTACTCGACAAAAGGGCCAGAAGGGGAGCTTATCTTTCCTACGCTCGGTAATCGCTTCACACGCACGGAAACGATTGGCGCTTTGTGCAACGCGATCCACTTCAGTATCGAAGAGCTGGAGCCATAGGCGGATTGATCTTTTTGCTGGCTGAATCCGCG
>JAPYPO010000046.1 GCA_029937645.1 Candidatus Hydrogenedentota bacterium | reverse complement strand
CCCTTTCTTATCCCAATTTCCCGCGAAGCGGGTTCTGACTCGCAATGACAGGAAAGAAGACATATGCTCATTATCCGTTTAACTGATTTGGTTAAGGCTACTCCGCGCTAGGTCTTGTTATGCCCGATGACAGAAGACGCAACGCGCGGTACTGTTCGTAGGATGGGGCGCGCGATATGGATTTCCACCCGGGTGGCACTTTGAACAGGCTTGCGGGAAGCGGCCAAACTTGTGCGGCGACGAGCGTGCGCTTGGGTGTTCTATGGTCTCGTGACATACGGTGCAATTGTTGTTTTGTGGCGGCATGTGGCACGACACACAGTGGCGATCCGCCGGACCATCCCACCCGGCGCGGCGGTGGGAGGTTGGCTGCGTCTGTTGATGACACTGAACACAGGAGTCTTCCTCATGACATACGGCGCAACGCGTCGGGTCAAAGCTCGCCCGCAAACCGTGGGTTCGCCGCGCCCATGTGAGCGTGTGGCTTTGCGGTTTTTCCTGACGGTGGCATGAAGCGCAAAACGCCTCTTCGTCCTCGTGGCATACCGCGCAGAATTGCGGGTCCGCTTGATACTCATGCCCGTGATTGCGCGTCCATAGCGCGGGCACATCGTGGTTGATGCGGGACGCGCCGCGAAACTGGGGCATCGTTTCTTCGTCAATGACACGGTGGCACACGCCGCACTCGGTCATCTCCGGACCAAGCAGTTCATGGCAACTCACGCACCGGGCCATCAGAGGCCCTTCGGCGATGCGCGAGCGGTCGGGGTTATCGTGGCATGAGGAGCAGTCGACGTTGTTTTCGAGGTGCGGAAAATGGGAAAACTTCCGCTCGCCTCCGAGCAAGTCAAGCGTTGGGTCCACTGAACGGTCATCCCGGGTGTGACACTGCGCGCAGTCGGCGGCGAAGGGGGATCCCTCGTCCATTTCATGGCAGACTCCGCAGAGCTGGTGCCCCGGCATGAATTCTTCGCCGGCTCCGTAGCGGTGGCAATCGGCGCAACCGATCTCCAGTTCTCCAGCGTGGAAGTCGTGGGAGAATTCGATACCCCGATCACCCGATTTCTCCGCCGCATTCCCGATAGCCATCAACGCGCCGGTAAGGGCAACGTACCCACAGATAGCTGCATAGGCGAGTTTGCGTGTCATCGTTCGCTTCTCCGGTATCGTGGCGACATCACCTTCCCGATGCTTGGCTTCAGAAATCAATGGAGTACTCCGCCTCGACACGCCAGTACGGCGCGTCCGGTCCGTCGTCCTCTTCATAGGTCACGCGCGTCCACAACCGCTGCCCATTCTTGAAGGACCAGCGGCTGCGCGCGTAAACAGAATAAACGTTTTCATGGGTCGTGACCACGGTGGTGTCAAACTGATCGGCAATGGGCGTAAAGCCGGCAAAAACGTTCGGGTCAAGCGCCACGCGCAGGCCGCTTATAATCGAAGGCCAGGGGTTGTAGCGGACAAAGCGATCTTCATAGCGCTCAAAGTCCGCGCCGAAAGTTAGCGACCAGTCTTCCCAGCTTCGCGTGAGCTCTCCCGTGACGGCCCACGTTCCCTCGCCACCGCTTACGGCCCACCGTTCGAGCGCGACGGTGGCGTCGGTATCTTTCGCCACTTCTTCTCCACTCCAGATGATAGCGTACCGTTCGAAGTCTCGGTTCGCGGAAAAAGGATTGTCGTTTTCTGAATCGTGTATCTCCACTTCGAGCGAGACGAGCGACCGCTCATTGATGGGGTAATGAATCGCGGCCAGTACGTTGTAATAGGGCTCAAAGACGCCTACGATCCGGTAGAAATTGGAGAGGTCGTTGACCTGGTCACCCGCCGCGGTTAGCTGGCTGCGGAAGGTCAACTCGTAGGCCAACTCCGGCCCCGGAACGAAGCCAGTCAGCGAGGCCTGGATCTCATCCCCGTTTCCATCTTTCCAGAGGTAACGGCCATACAACCGAATATTTTCCGACACATCGTGCCAGGCGCTGAGCGCGACAGCGGTCTCGTTGAGGTTCTGCTTCGCCCGACGCGGGAACAGCAACCCGAGATAGCCGAGATACGGGCTACGGTATACGATATCGCCGGAGGAGCGGTTCTCCTCGCCGTAGAAATAGTCCAACGAAAGGCGCGTCCGCAGGCTAGGGCGATAGGAGGCGCCGCCGCCAAGAACAAGGTCGTGGTGGTCGTTGTCGTACAGGGAGGCCCGAAGGCCCCCGAAAGCATACCAACGCCAAGGCGCGCGTGTTTGCGAGAAATAGGCGCCGTCGATGCGGTTATAGGCGACGCCTTCAAGGATTCGCTGACGGCCGATCCGCAGCTTCGAGTCACCCCATAAATCGTCGATATCGACATGGAGGCTGAGAATCCGCGCGCGGTAATTATTCGAATAGGTGTCGTCGAGACCGCCGAGTGCGCTGCCCGCGCCTTCGTCTCCATCGAGATCCTCATGCATCCAGATGTTCGTTTGGAAGTGGATGCGCTCGTGTTGTGGCGGGTCCAGATTGAGCCGCAGCGATTGATCTAGGTTGTAGTCGGAATCGCGATCTGACCACTGAAAATCTAAACCCGCATCCAGCGAGCCGCTGAGTGCCTTGGGTTTGGGGTCCGGGTTGGAGGTTTCGGAGACCTGGGCGGCGGCATTGCCGGCGTTGATTGATACTGCAATCAATACGAGATAGGGAAGGCCCCTTAGGGATCGCACCGAATTAAATTTGCAAAGATCGCAAAAAAAAGGGACAGTCCCGTCTACGCTCGTGCCTCGCTTCGCTTGGTACAGTCCCCAATTTTTGCTCAGACCCCCGAACAAATTTGGGAATGTTGTTTCGAGCAGGTGTTTTGATGGGTTTGGAATCTTAGGGGGCAAGAATGCCTCCCAACCGTTCGTACAACGGTATGAGCGATTCCACTAGCGCCAAGTCGTTTACATCGCGGGGCGGCCCGCTGCCGGGTACTGCGGGGTCGTGGCACCCCATGACTCCTGCGCAGGAATTCGGCGGGACGGGAACAACACCCGCCGCCGCAGCTTCGAGGGTAAAAGAGGGAGGCACAGTAAAAAGTGTGTGATCGCGCGCGCCCCCTCGCGGCGTCATCTGTTCGAGTTGCGGCATGTGGCAGCTCGAACAGCGGCTCGCCCCCGAGCCCACAGGGTCGACGGGGTGGAATGGTGCCGTATGAAAGTCGGTCGCGAAGTCGTTGGGGAAACCGAGAGTTTCGTGACACTGAAGACAGAGCGAGTTGTCCTCTTCCGGCTGCGTCAAGCCGGACGCCGAGTGGACATCATGGCAGTCTACGCATGTTGCGACTTCTAACTCGGCGTGCCCACTCCGAAGAAACGCGGCTGCAGGCTCTTCGTGGCATTCCACGCATATCAGATGAGCCTCGCCGACAGGACGGTCGTTCAACGCGTCGATGAACAGGCCGCCCCGTCCGCCAATTCGTGCGTGCTGGAATCCCTCTCCGTGGCAATCCTCGCATCGAACCTCTTCCGCACGGTGTAGGCTTTCAAGGAAATCGGAGCGGTCCGGCGCGAGGCGGCCATCGTGGCACGCGAGGCAGGTCGCATCGCCCACCGTACTATTTCCAATTTGTTGGCAGCCCTGAGCACCCAAGGTGAGGGCTCCGACGAGCGCTAAGGCCCAACCAATCAGCGCAGGGGCAGTCTTCGATGGTATGACAAACGATGGAAGCGTTGAGTTCATAGGCAAGAAATGGACCTCTGCATACTCGATACTGGTAGCGTTACAAATTCCGCGTCGTTCTTTCGAGGGGACGCAGGGCAAGGCGTAACTTCAGTTTACTCATACTACAACGATTTCCATACCGTATGGAATTCCATCTCGATTTGGGCTACTATGGATGTTGCATGTTTGCACCGTTTCCAGGGGGATTTCTTTCTCGGTGCGAATCCATCCGCCTACGGCGCGTACTCCCCGAACAGGCATAGGATCCCATGAGAGAGTTTGACGAAGAATTAGTATCTGGGAACATTTTCCGCTCCGTCTGGAAATTGGCGTGGCCCGTTATCCTGCTTCAACTCATTTCGGGGATCCACGGTTTCGTTGATCATCTTCTAGTGGGGAACTTCGTCAAGGACTACGCGGCCAACGCGGCGATTGGGGTATCCTGGCAGCTTTTTTTAGTCATGATGGTGTTCATCGCTTCGCTTTTTAATGGGATGGGGATTCTGCTGGCCCGCTATTCCGGCCGCAAGGATAAGGAAACGGTTAATCGAATTGCGTACCAAGTGTTCTTGGCTTCTGCTTACATCGTCCTGTTCGTCGCGGCCCCGCTCGGCTATTTCTTAACGCCTCACCTCATCGATATTACGAAGGCGAGTCCGGAAATTCGGGCCTATGCGCAGCCATACCTGCGCGTGCTCTTTACCTGCTCGCTACCGTTATTCATGACCTTTGCGCTCAATAGCGCCTTTCAGGCCACGGGCGATCCGCGGACGCCTCTTAAACTCGGCATCCTGACGACCCTCATCAATGTCGTCCTTAGCTATATCCTGATTACAGGGCCTGGTCCGATTCCGGCGTTCGGAGCGTTGGGGGCGGCTATTGGGACGGTGATCGCCCCATTGCCTAGCTTGGCGATCGCGATTAGCCTGGTCATGCGGCATAAGATGATCGTAGGGGTTCCCGAAAAACTTACGCTGGGATTAGACTTTGCGGTCATCAAATCGGTTGCGAAGCTTGGGATACCGACGGGAATTCAAGCCGTGCTTCTCAACGCCGGTGGCGTGTTACTGATGCGCTATATCGCCTCGCTGGAAATCGGCACGGTCGCGCTAGCCGCGTATGTCATTTGTTATTCGCAACTTTTTTCGTTTGTCACCTGGGCTAGTTTCGGGTTGCGCGCCTCGTCTGCGACCATTCTGGGGCAGAATCTCGGTGCCGGAAAGCCGGCGCGTGCGCGGCGGGGTGTGTATGTGACGACCTTCATGTCGATGATCTGGGCGGGGGCATTTGCAACGCTGTATTGGACGGCGCCTGGGTTCTTGATGGGACTGTTCAACTACCCGGAAGGCGATGTCTTTTTGATCGGGAAGGATTTGTTGCATTACCTTGCCGGGTCCGCCTTTTTCGTGGCGGCTGCGCTGGCGATCACTGGCGGGCTTCAGGGGGCGGGCGATACGAAGACCCCGATGTATGTCGCGTTCTTGAGCCAGATCGTGGTATTGCTGGGTATCTGCGAGGTTCTTGAGCGGATGGGGCAACTCACGTCAACCTGGATTTGGACGGCCGTTCTTATCAGCCATATTACGCGCTTCCTCTGCACGGCGGTGGTATTCGAGCGCGGGAAGTGGATTCATATCAAGATGGATCTGGAGGGGTAGGCTTTATTTTTAGCCACAGAGGCCACAGAGCGCACAGAGGATACAGTCTCTGTACGCTCTGTGGCTAAAATAGAAGGCGGGAGCTACTCGGCCGTTTCTTCCGCAGCGGCTTCTTCCGTCATCTGGTCTTCCTTGGATTCGGCGACGGCGCGGGCGACGGCGCTGACTTTCGCGCCTTCGCTGGGCTTCATGACTCGGACGCCTTGGGTATTGCGGCCGATGGTTCGCATGTCCTTCACGGCGGTGCGGATGACGATGCCATCGGTGCTAATCAATACAATTTCGTCGCGGTCGTCCACCGTGAGCATGCCGACTACGTTTCCGTTGCGCTTGGTGGTTTTGATGTTGATGATGCCGCGTCCGCCACGGTGTTGCAGGCGGTACTCGCCGACCTTCGTACGCTTTCCGAAACCGTTTTCCGAAACGCTGAGGACGGTCATGTCATCGTGCGCGAGGGAAACGCCGGTTACCCAGTCGTCTTCGTCCAAGCGGATGCCTTTAACGCCGCGAGCCCCACGGCCCATCGAACGGACATCTTTCTCAGGGAATCGAATCGCCATGCCCTTATGTGTCGCGATGAGGATGTTGTCTTCCCCCGAGGTAATCATCGTCTCGATGAGTTGATCGTCCTTGTCCAAGCCGATTGCGATGATCCCATTGACGCGCGGATTGCCGAATAGCTTCAGGGCTGTCTTCTTGACGACGCCTTTTCGCGTGACCATCAGGACGTAGCGATCTTCTTCTTTCAGATCGCGAACGGGTAGGAAGGCCGTCACTTCTTCATCGCCTTGGATGCTGAGAAGGTTGACGATGGCGCGGCCCTTCGCCGTGCGGCCAGCCTTCGGCAGTTCATGTACCTTGCGCCAATAGAGCCGTCCCCGGTTCGTGAAAAACAACATGTATTGATGGGTCGACGCGATGAACAAATCCTTGACGAAATCTTCTTCCTTCGTATCCATGCCCGCCACACCACGCCCGCCGCGTCGCTGTTGGCGATAGGTACTGACCGGGAGGCGCTTGATGTAGCCCGCATTCGAGACCGTGACGACCATATCTTCGTCGGCGATCATGTCTTCGACCGTAAATTCCGTCGCCTCGCTGACGATAACGGTCCGGCGTTCGTCTCCGTATTTCTCTCTGATTTCGATGGTTTCTTCGCGCACAACGGCAAGGATGTTCTGGCGGCTGGAGAGAATCGCACGGAGCGTTTCGATGACTTTCATCAGCTCAAGGTACTCGGCCTCCAGTTCTTCGATTTCGAGCCCGGTGAGGCGCCGAAGGCGCATTGCTAGAATAGCGTTCGCCTGAATTTCACTGAGTTTAAAAGCCTTTATCAATTTCTCGCGCGCTTCATCCGCGTCCGCGGCGTTGCGGATAATCCGAATGACCATATCGATATTGTCGATGGCGATCTTGAGGCCTTCGAGAATGTGGGCGCGTGCTTCCGCTTGCTCCAGGTCGTAGCGGGTGCGCCGTTCAACGATCACGACCCGGTGCTCAATGAAATGGAAGAGCATTTCTTGAAGCGATAACACTTTGGGCATGTTGTTGACCAAAGCCAACATGATCATGCTGTGGGAGTCTTGAAGCTGGGTGTGTTTGTAGAGCAGGTTGAGGATGACCTCCGGCTCGTCGCCCTTGCGCAATTCAATGACGATGCGCATGCCGTCTTTGTCTGACTCGTCGCGCAGATCGGTGATGCCTTCGACGACCTTGTCGCGGACGAGATTGGCAATATTCTCAATCAGGCGAGATTTGTTTACCTGATAGGGAATTTCCGTAACGATGAGGCTTTCTTTGCCCGATTTCTTGTTGGCTTCGACGGACACCTTCGCACGAATGCGCACTTTGCCCCGGCCCGTCGCGTAGGCCGACGCGAGGTACTCTGTCCCGTAGATAATTCCACCCGTCGGGAAATCAGGGGCTTTCACGAATTCCATCAGGTCGTGCGAGGAGGCCTCGGGGTTGTCGATGAGGTGGACGAGGGCGTTGCACACTTCCGTAAGGTTGTGTGGAGGGCAGCTCGTGGCCATCCCCACGGCGATCCCGTAGGACCCATTCACCAGCAAGTTGGGTACCGCAGAGGGAAGAACCGTGGGCTCTTGGAGGCGTCCGTCGTAGTTGTCTTGCATATCGACCGTATTCTTGTCGAGATCGGCGAGTACGCTGGACGCGATAGGCATCATGCGCGATTCGGTGTAGCGCATGGCCGCCGGACTGTCGCCGTCGACGGATCCGAAATTTCCCTGGCCGTTCACCAAGGGGTAGCGCATGCTCCAATCTTGCGCCATACGCACGAGCGAATCGTAGATCGCGCTGTCGCCGTGGGGGTGATAGTTGCCCATCGTGTCACCGACGACTGAGGCAGACTTCCGGAAGCTGCGCGTCGAGCTGAGACCAAGGCCCTGCATGGTGTAGAGGATGCGTCGGTGTACAGGCTTTAGCCCGTCCCGCACATCCGGCAGGGCTCGGCTTACGATGACGCTCATGGAATAATCCATGAACGAGGTCTTCATTTCGCTATCGATCGAAATGGGAATTATGTGGTCGTTCTCGTCGTACATGAGGATCCGATGCTTTTTTTGCCACAGGGGGCACAGAGGTCACAGAGGAAATCTTCCCCCTTAATCCCCGTTCCACCGGGGACTTTGAGCGTTATTTGTTCCGACGGTGTTGCTTGGAAATTTAGGCTGTAGTTGCTGTTTATGCCGTGGCGAAATTCTTATGCATTCCCACGGAGGACCGTGGGAACGAGAGGGAAGTTTCTATTCTGTGATCGCTGTGTTCTATACATCCAAATTTTTGACGTCGGCTGCGTGATGTTCGATGAAATGTTTGCGCGGCTCGACTTGGTCGCCCATGAGGATTTCGAAGGTTTCGCTCGCAAGGGCTTCGTCGTCGGCGGTGACTTGGAGCATGGTGCGTTCATTGGGGTCCATCGTCGTGACCTTTAGCTGATCCGCATTCATTTCGCCCAAGCCCTTGTAGCGCTGGAGGAAAATGCCCTTTTGACTGGCCGCGAGGAGGAAGCCGTGCAGTTCGAGCACATCATCGGTTTCGAACAGTAGCTCTACTTTATCGTCGTAGACTTTATAGGGAGGGTTGCCGAGGGCTTCCGTCGTGTCTGCGTGTGCGCGGAGCACGGTGAGTTCGTGACTGTGGAGAAAGGCTTGGTCGATCTGGTCCGCGCGCCGGACGACGCGCGCTTTTTCGCTGCCATTGCCGTTGCTGTTCTCGCCCGCGCTGTCCTCTTCGGTGCCTTCGATTTCCAACTGTTCCTTGGAGGTATCGACGATGTCCGCGCCCTCGCCAAAGAGCTCAATGCGTTCACTCTCACTCAAGGTGTCGGGGTCTTGAACTTTTTCGAGCGGCAGCGCGATTGCCCGCTCGACCATGTCGTTTGTCGCGCCGTAGACGCGGAAGAGGCGGGTTCTCATCCGCGCATTTTCGCGGGCTGTCGTAAACGCGCGTTGCAAGCTCTTGAAGGTAACTTTGGATTCCGTGGGTGCTTGGGAATCTGTGGGTGCTTGGGATTCCTTGCTTGCGCCGTTCATTGAGGTGACTTTATTTGAATCGAGTACAGTCTCCAAGAGGTAGCGCTCTTTCTCTTCCTCGTTGGCAAGATAGCGCATCTTCTTGCCCTTCTTGATGCTGTACAAGGGCGGCTGCGCGATATAGAGATGGCCCTTTTGGATGAGTTCGGGCATTTGGCGGTAGAAGAAGGTGAGAAGCAGCGTCCGAATGTGCGCGCCGTCCACATCCGCATCCGTCATGATGATAACCTTGTGATAGCGAAGGTTTTCAATTTTGAGATCGTCCTTGCCGAAGCCGATGCCGAGCGCTGTAATGAGCGAACGAATTTCGTTGTTGTTCAACATGCGATCCACGCGGGCCTTCTCGACATTAAGTATCTTGCCGCGGATGGGGAGAATCGCTTGGAATTTTCGGTCGCGGCCCTGCTTGGCCGAACCGCCCGCGCTGTCTCCCTCGACGATAAACAGCTCGCACAAGGCCGGATCCTTTTCGGAACAATCCGCCAGCTTGCCGGGGAGTGAAGAAAAGCCATCGAGCAGGCCTTTGCGGCGCGTGAGGTCGCGGGCCTTCCGGGCGGCTTCGCGCGCAAGGGCGGCATCAAGGGTCTTACTTACGATACGGTTGGCGATCGTGGGGTTCTCTTCAAAGAAGGTGGAAAGCCCCTCGTAAACTAACGAATTGACGATTCCCTGAACCTCGCTATTGCCGAGCTTCATCTTCGTCTGGCCTTCAAACTGGGGCTCCATGATGCGGACGGAGATGATCGCCGTGAGCCCTTCGCGGGAGTCGTCGCCGGTAATGCTCGCGGCTCCCTTCTTGAAGAGGTTGTTCTTCTTGCCGTGGTCGTTGAGGCATTTCGTCAACGCGGCCTTAAACCCTGAGAGGTGGGTACCGCCTTCGTGGGTGTTGATGTTGTTGACGTAGGTGGAGATCGTTTCGGAATACGAGGTGGTATATTGAAGCGCGACTTCGCACTCGACCTTATCCTTTGCGCCTTCAAAATAGACCGTCTTGCGGTGGAGTTTATCCCGATTACGGTTGAGGTAATCGACGTACTCGACGATGCCGCCCTTGTATTGCAGCGTGATGGCCTCGTCGTCGACCCGCTCATCTTCGAAGATGATGCGGATGCCCCTATTCAGGAAAGCGAGTTCCCGGAGGCGGCTCAACAGCGTTTCCGCGTTGTAGATGGTCTCCTCGAAAATCTCCGGGTCGGGTCGAAACGTAACCTTTGTGCCCGTGCTCTTGAGCTTTTGCCGAGTTTCGAGCGGGCCATCCGGGACACCGCGCTTGAAGGACATGAAATGAGCGTTGCCGTCGCGCTTGACTTCGACCTCGCACCACTCCGATAGCGCGTTGACGCAAGATACGCCCACTCCGTGAAGACCGCCCGAAACTTTGTACGCTTCGTTGTCGAATTTACCGCCCGCGTGGAGAACGGTCATCACGACTTCAAGCGTAGATTTCTTCTTGAGTTTAGGGTCTTTCGAATTCTTGAATTTTTGGACGGGAATGCCGCGGCCATCGTCTTCGACCGTGATGCTGTTGTCGATATGAACGGTGACGGAAATCTTGGAACAATGGCCGGCGAGGGCCTCGTCGATGCTGTTATCAACCGTCTCATATACGAGGTGGTGAAGGCCGCGCGATGCGGTATCGCCGATGTACATGGCGGGTCTTTTTCGGACGGCTTCTAAGCCCTCCAGAACCTGGATGGAGCTGGAGTCGTAACTCGTTGATGCCATTTAATTTACCTTTGCACGGATCGGCGTCGATAAAACGCGTTTTGGGAATGCGGCAAGTATAGCAAAAACGATGGGTGAATTCAAAGAAAAACCGCTAGATTTTGAGGTACGCTTGCGGCCCTTACACGCTATCTTGTGGATCTTCGTCCTGCTCTTCTTTCGCGAGTATCAGGAAGATATCCTTCACCACTTCACGGCCCGCCACCCGGTTTGCTTGCTCGATAATTTTGGGGGTCCGGTAGCTGAATCGGTGCATCCAAACGGCGCCGTCAACTTCGATCATGAGCGTCTTGTCGCGGACACGAATGGGGCGTCCATAGGGCATGAGGCGCGCACCAGCAACTTCGGGCCAACGCTCCCATATGCGGGCGTGCTCAAAATGTTCGGAGAGCTCGCCGCTGGCCTTGAGGGATGCGAGGATTTCTCCAATTGCTTTGGGGGGGGAGTCGCTCATTTGTAGGGGGCAGACTGATAACTTGGCGGCCTAATGGGAACGTACATGATGGGATATATTTTCTCGCGCGATTGCTCGGTCTGATTGTTGGTTTGTTGTCTCAAATGTTTATTCAAGCCCGTGGTCGCGTCCCATGTCAGGTGCCTTGACGCGAATATTTACCGTTCAGCGCCTCCTCAAATCGGGCGCAACTGCCCAGCTTCCATCAGAAACTGAGTCGCATGTCGACCTGTAGGATTCCAAGCCGGGTTAGTTTCGGTCGTCGTGACGATGCATTGGACTTCCGGATCGATATATTCGAACAGACGGCGCACCCGTTCGGCGTCCAGTTCAGAGAATACCTCATCCAGCATGAGCACAGGATACTCTCCGTTGCGCCGTTTCACCAATTCCAGGTCGGCAAGCCGTAGGCAAAGCGCTGCTGTCTTTTGTTGCCCTTGTGAGCCATGACTCCGGGCGGGCTGGCCCTCGATGGTGAGGGTGATGTCGTCTCGATGAGGCCCGCGCGTCGTTTGGCGCCTCCGGATGTCGTTATCGGCCGATTGCCGGAAAAGGTCGTCGAGGTCCTCTCCGGGCTCGACATCGGGCTTATAGGCCGCGCGGAGGGCCTCGCCATCGGAGAGCGTGCGGTAGGCCTCCTGCGCCAGCTCCGAAAGCTCCTCAAGGTAGGCTGCGCGTTGGGTTATCAATTCGCTGCCGGCACGGGCGAGTTGCGGATCCCACGCTTCGAGCAGGTCGCGCGAGACGCGTGGCTGCCGGAGGAGCTCGTTTCGCTGCCGGAGGGCTTTGCGGTAGTCTTGCAGCGCGTTGAGGTACACGGGGCTCAACTGCGAAAGCTCCATGTCCATGAAGGCTCTGCGCACCGACGCGCCTCCCCGCACCAGGGCGGTGTCTTCGGGGGAGAAGAGGATGATGCTCACGTGCCCGAGAATGTCACTCACACGCTCAAGGGCGACTCCATTGACCTTAAAGCGCTTTATGCCCTGGCGCCAGAAGGCCTCAAGTTTTACGCTACGCTCCAACCCTTGCGTGTCCACGGCGATGCGAAAGCCGTCCCCGTCCTTGCCGACAAGGTCTCTCTCGGTGTTGGTGCGATGACTCTTTGAGGTGGCGGCGTAGAGAATCGATTCAAGGACGGAGGTCTTGCCTTGGGCGTTCTTACCGCGGAGAAAGGTGAGGCCATCGCCGGGCGAGAAGTCGATTGCTTTCAAGCAGCGAAACCCGTCGCACTGAAGGCGGCGCAAGTGCATGTTAAGCGGACGCTGCGGAGTGGGGGATTACGCGCTGGGGAAGGCGAGAAAGAAACCCGCCGGCGTTAGGAGGCAAGTTCGACGAGCTCATCAACGTCGCCCAGGGAGGAGAAGACTTTTTCGAGCACGGGCAGGATTCCAGCACTCGTGATTCCTGTCAACTCCCAGGCCTCTTCGGGCACGACGGGCGTCGCATCATCGGGCGACGCAAGCCCGGCGGAGTGACAAATGTAGTCTGCGATGCACAGAAGCGCCGCTTGGTCTCTGTACTCTGCCGCTTCGCACTGAGAGAAATCATGATGGCCTTGTATGGCGTTTGCCAGGGCGTCGGATAATTTCCATTTTACGGCGAGCCGGGCTCCGAGGGCGGCGTGATCGACCCCAATTAGCTCCGTCTCAGCCAGGTAGCTGGAGATTTCCCCGCTCGAACAACGTTCGCGCACTTCACCGTATTCCGTGGGCATGTATTCCTGAAAGATTATCTTACCCACATCGTGCAACAGCCCATACACGAAGAGTTCGTCCGGCTGCTTGATGGTCATGTTAGTGGCCACGCCCGATTCGCCGAGCGCGCGCATGGCGACGCCGCAGCTAACGCTATGGCGCAGGAGTGCCTCTTCGCCGTTCTGGAACTGATCAAATACGGCGGCCGTGAGCACAAGGTTTCGCACGACCTTGATGCCGAGAAGGGTCACCGCGTGTTCGACGGAGGTAACCGTTTCGCGCAACCCGTGAAAGGCCGAGTTAACGATGCGCAGCGTCTTGAGGGCCAGGGAGGGGTCGCTGGAGATGAGTTTTCCCACATCGGCGAGCGACACTTCGGGGTCGTTCATCATTTCGGTGAGATGCATGACGGTCTGCGACATGCTGGGAAGGGTGATAACTTCCTCGAGGAGGTAGTCAATTTCGGCGTTGTCGCTCACAGACGATAGATCCCTCTCTTGCTTTTTGCATGACTTGAATCAGAGGCGAACGCGATCCGAATGCGGGCGACCGGCGTTAGCCTTCACACCCGGCATGGGACCTGCACGCCCCGCATGGGACCATTGCACCCCGCATGGGAATAGCCTTAGAGGTCAGTCGGCGGCGTGAGGCCGCGTTCCCCGTGAAGGCGCTCTTGCATGCATAGAATATCGATTGCATCCGTCGGATTCAATGCATCCAGGCCCTCGATGAGTGGCAGCGTTTCAGGTTCCCCGGAATCCTCGTTCTTCACCACAATCACGGCCCCTTTGGGATTGGAGGCAGCCCCCATGATGACCGCATTCCCGCCGCGCCCGTCAGTCAGGGTCAATGTGCCGATGACCGCGTTCCCTTGAGTAGACCACTTCATCGCAGCTTAGAATACGTACGCCGGCTCAAGGATGGCCTCGTAGTTTACTTCGGGCTTCGTCTTAGCAAACGTGAATATTTCAGCCACGCCCAGCCCCATGCGCATGGCTGCCTTCGCGGTGCCTAGCACGGGAACGACGCCCAGGAGATAGGACAAGGGTTTTCCTTCCTTCATCTTGCGATCAAAGGTAAGAGGGATTTCTGCCAATCCAAAAAGAAGATTCGACAGGCCGCGGCCTAGTTTTTCTAAGCGCTTCTCGGTCAGTGTGGGAATGGGAACATCTTGATCCGGGTCATAGCTTTGTGCCCAAGCGGCGCCTTGGGACAGCCCAAACGCTAAGATCATCGCGGTGGCGATAGTTTTCAGCAATGTTTTTCGAGTGCTCAACACGGGGGGAATCTCCTCTACATTACGCGCTAAACCGAAGCGCTACTCCTAGTTCGCGAGGATAGCATAGCCCTCAACGGTTGTCAATGATTGACTTTAGCGCTTGTGATTAAAAGGGGCACCGTTGGAATTCGCTCTAGTTTGGAGCAGGGATATTTCATAAATGAACGGCGCATCGGCGAGGACGCGGTATCTGCCGATAGTTTTCGGCTTAATTTTTTCGGTAACCTGTTTGGTTTGCGAAACTTAGCCTGACCGAGGCCGAGTTTGGCACTCGCTTTGCTTTGTGGTAGGCAGATGATATGGAAAAGAAGCCATGCGGTATGTAGAAGAAGCATGGGTATGCAAAAGAGGCCATGCGGTCCAACCGAGACCGCGTCGCGCAAAAAAAAGGAGAGAGTCATGACATTGGTACGAATGAGAAACAGGGGCGACTTGACCCCCTGGAATGCATTGAGTGAGTTAGAAACGCAGTTTAATCATCTTCTCGATCCCGTACGCCGGGTGGCCGGGGCCAATGGAGACGCGTTTTGGGCGCCTCTCGCCGACCTCTACGAGACCGACAACGCGTTCATTGTGGAGTTGGATATTCCCGGCATGAAGAAAGAGGATATTCAGATCGAAGTGATGGACAATGTGGCAACGATCAAAGGCGAACGTAAACGAGCTGATGATGCGGGCAGTAAGGAGGCCTATCTACACACGGAACGACGCTATGGAACCTTCGAACGCACGATAGACATTCCCGGCGGATTTGACGGCGGCGGTGTCGAGGCGAAGTTCGAGGATGGCGTGTTGCGTGTGATGCTTCCGAAGAAGGAGGAGGCTAAATCGAGGTTCGTCGAGGTTGAAGGCCACTAAGCTAAAACTCCTAACCGAGTCCCCGCTACGGTTTTCGACCGTAGCGGGGACGATTTATTTGTTCTCTGTAAGGAAGCCCCCGATATTCCCTCTTGGTGGTCTCTGGAAAAATCGCAGTTCCCACTATCCGGGCTGTTAGGCTTTCTCTTCTTGCCGATGAGTATTCACTCGCTGTCAAGCTGGACCGTCTTTTTAACGATGGCCCCATCTTCTCGCGTCAGAGTCGTCAATTCGCCTATTCCATTTTCCTGCAAATACCTCCGGGCCTCTTTGATTCCCGCGCCTACGTCGTCGGGGCCGTGGCTATCATCGCCGAAACAGAAGCCGATTCCCCTGTCGCGCGCCTGCTGAAGAAGCCACGGCGCGGGATAGGGCGTTCCCAAGCCCTTTCGATAACCGGCGGTATTGATGTCGAGAATGCAGTCGTGTTCGCGGATAACATCGAGCGCCTGCAGCGCGGCGTCCTGTATGCTCGGTGTTTGTACCTCTTCCTGTGACGGCGCGTTTTTCCGGATGAGATCCAAGTGGCCCACGACCTCCGGGTTTAATGCGCGCACCATCTGGGCCACTTCTTCGTAGTAGCGGATGGCGAGCTTTTCTACACTGCCTTGCATACCCTCGGCGAGTTCGAAATCGTCCTTCGGGCCGTCGATGCTCACATCATCGACAAAATGAACGGATCCCATTATGTAGTCAAAAGCGAATCGCTCACGGTAGTCCAGCATGAGGTCAACGTACTCATCCGAGGGCGCCACCTCGGCCTCGAATCCGCGCAACACCACCAGGCGTCCGTCAAACTCCTCCGCCAACTGCGTAACATCGCGGGCGTACGCCTCGAAATCCTGAACGAGTTTCTCGACGTCCCAGCCCAGCTTCACCTCTTCTTCGTAGAGCAAATGAATGCCGTGGCGTGGCGCGTGTTCGGTTACGCCGAAGGTGTGATAGCCAAAATTAACGGCGGCTTCGAGTACTTCGGAGAGTGTGCCCTCGGCGTGCTCGCAGTATGCGCCGCAGTGCCCACCGTGCAGGGAGACTTTCCAAGCTTCGCTATTCTTACCGGTCAAGAGGTCCTCGTCCTTTCGAAACAGGATTGATTAACTTGTATTGGGGCCGCGCCGAACGCGCATGATGGCAGCCGTGTAGCATGGATTGCAATTGGGGCGATTCCATGACACCCTGCTTCCGTATCAAGGCGATGCGACGAATTTGCAAAGGCTGGAGCCTCAATCTAAAATGGGAACGTCCGGGAGCGTGGCGCGTTGCTTTCCCAACGCGCCGACCTTGACGTGGCCTCAATTGACCAACCCATGTGGAAC
>JAPYPO010000563.1 GCA_029937645.1 Candidatus Hydrogenedentota bacterium | reverse complement strand
CTCGCAATGACAATCTAAATCCGGTCGAATATGAAACAACGCACTAGATTATTTCTTCTGGCACTCGATGGAAAAGGTAATCTCGATTATCGTTCCGATTCCGCCCGCTTTGGCCACGCCAAAGTTCATACCAAAATCCGTCCGGTCTATTTCGAACGTCGTCTCGTAACCTGTAGCGGTCTGGCCCTTCTCATTCGTGAAGGTGCCCGTGTGTTTGACTTCGGCCGTGACTTCCTTCGTCACGCCGATAATGGTTAGGTTGCCGGTGACCTGATAGGTCGATTCACTGGTTTTCTTCCAGGATTTACTTTCATACTTCATTTCCGGGAATTCTTTGGAATTAAAGAAATCCGGGCTTTTGAGGTGATCGTCTCGTTTTGCTTGGAAGGTTGTCAGGGAGTCCGGCCTTACGACAACCGACACCGAATTTTCCCCCGGGTTTGCGGCGTCGATGTGCAACGTGCCGCTAATGGCCGGAATCATGCCGAACACGGAACCGGCGTCCCTGTGCGGAGCCTTGAAGATTGCAGCCGAATGGCTCGCGTCGATTATGTAGTCATCGGCCGATGCTGGGTTCGCTGTAGTGATGGCGAACGCTACGAGACAGCAGCTAAGAATGCGTGTAACTAAATTCATGACTATATCCCCTGTAAAGTATGAAGCCCCGACCCCAGAAAATGGGACACAGGAACTTCGATAAAGGTGTTCCCACCAACCGTTAGCCCGGTTATCTCAACGGGCTAGTGTGTTTCTACCCCTTGTGCTGATAAATGCCCACGAGTACGGTCTTGCCCAAGACGTGGCCTTTGATAGCCTTGTCGAGTTGCGTCTTGTAGAGCCCCGGCGGGAGATTCAATTCTGCATCCAAGGCAATGAGGGTGAATTGATACCGGTGGTCCTTTCCGTCGGCCCGTGGCTGCGAACCGAAGTAGCCAATACGATGCTTGCCTGAGTTCCCTTGTGTCGTGCCCTTCAAATCTTCCGGCTCCTTGATCGTAGGGTACGCCTGTAACGCTTCGGGAAGACCCTTGGCAGTCGCGGGAATATTGTAGATGACCCAATGGACGAAGGGTTGGGGCGTACTCGCGATGGGGTCGTCGCAAACGATGGCGAGTTGTTTCGTGCCTTCTGGGAGGTTCGACCATTCGAACTTCGGCGATATGTCGTCGCCGTAAGCCGTATACTTGAACGGGATCGACGTCTCTGTTTTGAAGGCTGGGCTTGTAAGTTTCATTTCCGATTCTTCTGCTGCGTGCGCATCCAGCGCAAGGCCTGACAGGCCCACGATGGCGAGAAGTACAGCCGCGATTACGATTCGTCTTTGCATGATCCAGCCTCCATTTAGTTCGAAAGTTTCAAGAGCATCAGATATTCTCAACATCATTGCACGAATTCACCGCCCCCGTCTACCCGGCGCTTGGATGTAAAGGCGCGGCAATATTTCCCATAGAAAAGGGAACTCGTACTATCCCAAGGGCGCAATTCTGCTGCTACCGCTGAAATTTGTGTAAACTGGAATTCCCCGGGTCACATCGGAAGGCAAGATAGACTTTCACGCCCTCCGAACAACATTTACGACCTTGGTTATCGAGTCTGGGGCAAACGTGAAAGAAGCGCAAACGCTATTGAGACATTCAACGCCATCATTGACCATGGATGTTTATGCAAGGACGCGAGGCGGGCGCTTGGCTGATTTGGCAGATTCCGTCGCTATTCGAATCGGTTTTTCCAGGATGGAATGTCAAAATAGTGTCAAAACCCAAGTGGTAGGACTTAACGCGGAACCGAATAACAACTGTGGCACCAAGACTTTAGAGAGGCAGAAAAATGGAGCGGGACACGGGACTCGAACCCGCGACATCCAGCTTGGGAAGCTGGCACTCTACCAACTGAGTTAGCCCCGCTCGAAGATTGGCTCAATCGTATCAACACCGGGTTGGTGGGGTCAACGTCAAGAAGTCGCGCGTGGTTGGCTTGGAAGGGCTCTTTGGCCGGCGGTGTGTTTACTTCAGGCGGAGGTCACCCAGGCCGATGCCGGGTAGTCCGTCGCCTTGCTTGGCTTCGGGAACGATCTTGTCCAGACTTTCTTCGGCGAGTTCTTGAAGGCGCGCGTTGTCCCCGTCGAGGATACGGACGAGGCGGTTGACGGCTTCTACGGCGGGCGGGCCGATCTCCCCCAGCGCGATGATGGCGCTTATGTGGACGTCGTATTCAGGGTCGTCCAACGCGCGGATGATGGCGGGAACCGCGCTCGCCGCGCCCGGCCCGATGAAGCCTAGTAGCGCAAGGCCGTGGTTGCGGAACCGGGCCTCTGGGTCTTTCAATTCGTTGAGGAGTGTCGGGATGACGAGGACGGTCTCTTCGGGATTTCCTACATTGATGAGCGCGGTTGCTGTGTGTGCGCGCACGTATTTGTCCGGGTCTTCGAGGTGGCGAAGAAGGACGGGCAGGGCCTCGCGGGCGTTGGGACCGTTGGCGCCAATGGCGGAGGCAATATGGTAGCGGACGGTACGGTCTTCGTCGTCCATGGCCTCGATAAGCAGCGGCAGCACGACGCGGGTTCGTGGGCCTTGAAGGCGCAGTTGTTGCGCGGCGTAGATGCGTACCCATCGAGACTCATCCTTGAGAACGCCGCACAGCGCGTCGAAGGCGGGCTCGCCGAGCAGGCCGATGGCTTCGAGCGCCAGGACGGTGGCGTCGCGGACCTGGCGGTCGGGATCGTCTAAGTTCTGGAGAAGCGCAGGGACGGCATTTTCGGCCGAGGGCCCAATTTCCATCAGTGCCTGGGCGGAGGCGGAT
>JAPYPO010000562.1 GCA_029937645.1 Candidatus Hydrogenedentota bacterium | reverse complement strand
AACGCCGGGCGGAACAGCACGGCCTGACCATCTATGAATTGGTTCGTGACAAGGGGCTTTATCCTCTGGAAGCCTACCTCGACGCCGCAGACCTGGCGCTGGCCCGGGACAAAAGCAACCTGGATACTTTCATCGAGCGGATGTCGGACGAGGATGGAGGTATGCGATGGTGGGCCGTGACGGGCCTGCACCTGTTGGAGAAAGACGCAACCCCTGCGAAGAGTGTGCTGGAGCGAGCCCTTATGGATGAGGCGCATGAGGCGCGCATCATGGCGGCCTGGACCCTGATTAAATTGGGCGAAACCGGAAAAGCGCTTGCCAGCCTGGACGAATTGTTAATAGAAGGCACGCCTTGTCCGGAGCTTTTGCACAACGTCCTGGATTGGATGGGCGAGCCCGGATTTCCACTGGTCAGGAAACACCTCGAACGGGGCGACGGCAAGGACGGGCGTTATGGAACCGGCATCCTGCCGCGGATCGCCGAGCTGGAGGGCTGGTAGGTTGGCCTTGGAATTGAGCGCAAAGAAGAATCGAATCGGTAATCTTTTGTCGCCTAAGGTCAATTGAAGGCTCAAGATCGTGTGGCGAATTTCGCCAAATCGCTCCAATAAACGTATTGAAGCGATCAGGTTCTCCCGTTAGAAGGCCAGATGTCAGGTAGCCGACGTGGCGGCCAAGCCGCAACGCTATTGAGATTCGATTGAGTTGCGGGGCGGCCTGCGGGACGCTTCGTATGCGACCGTCCGACATTCACGCGTGCAAGGAAATCCTAGATGAAGAACAGCAAGGAGAACTCTAGAATGCAAACGCTACCTGTCTCATCGAGAGGATCGCGCTTCTTGGCCTCCCTGGTACTGATAGTGCTGGCCGGCGGAGTCGCCAGCGCCGCTGAAGACGCGCGATTCCCGAATGTCGTCCTATTGTTTGCTGACGACCTTGGATACGGTTCGGTATCCTGCAACGGCGGCAGTATTCCGACGCCCAACATCGATGCACTTGCGGCGGGTGGCGTGCGATTCACCGACGGTTATATGACCGCGCCCGTCTGCAATCCGTCGCGGGCGGGTCTTTTGACGGGTCGATACCAGCAGCGCTGGGGCAAGGAACTCAATTCGCAGACCGAGCCGCCCATAGGCGCCCCCGGACGCGGCACGCTTCCCCGCAGTCAAAAGACCATCGGGGCGGCGCTGAAAGCCCAAGGCTACGCCACTGGAGCGATCGGTAAGTGGCACATGGGCGTGTCCGACGGGCATCATCCGTTGGATCGGGGATTCGACTACTTCTTCGGCATGGCCAGCGGCACAAGCTACATAAACCACGATTGGCCCGGTGTTCACCACACTATGGATACGAAGAAGGACGATCGGGGATTGATGCGCGGGCGAGCGCCTGCCCCGCTCGAAGAATACTTGACCGACCAACTCACGCGCGAGGGCATCGCGTTCATCAAGCGCCATAGGGACGAACCGTTCTTCCTCTACCTGGCGCATTACGCACCCCATACGCCGCTTCAAGTAACCGACAAGTACTACCAGCGCTTCCCGCAGATCAAGAGCGAGCCCGAGCGGATCTACGCTGCCATGATCTCTGCGCTGGACGACGGCATCGGCGCGGTCATGGATACACTCGATAAAGAGGGACTCCTTGAAAATACGCTGGTGATCTTCACCAGCGACAACGGTGCCGCGCAATACAGCGATTTTGACGGCAGTCGCAACCACCCGTTGACAGGCCACAAGCGGAATCTCTATGAAGGCGGCATTCGCATTCCCTTTGCTGTTCAATGGCGCGGCGTGTTGCCGGCAGGCAAGGTCTACGAAAAGCCGATTAGCTCCCTCGACATCTTTCCCACGGTACTTGCCGCGGCGGGCGTGGCGGGCGCTGATGGACACGACCTGGATGGTAGGAATTTGCTTCCTTATCTGAAAGGCGAAAACAATGGTGATCCCCACGAGTATCTGTTCTGGCGTTCCGGCCCGAACGCAGTTGTCCGTAAGGGAAAGTGGAAGCTGTTGATGGCTGGCGAAGACCTGTCGCGCCTATACAGCCTCGACGAGGATCCCGGCGAGGCGAAGGACCTGTCTCAAGAGAACGCCGGGCTTGTAAAGGAAATGAAGGCAGCCTTTGCGAAATGGAATGAGCAGATGGTAGCGCCAAGGGCGTCAAGCAGAACCGTTGACACCAATTACAACGGCGATACGATCAAATGGCATATCTAGTGCGCGGCTCCTCTCTGCAGTCAAGATAGGCCCCCCCGCGATATTCACGGGCGGTTCCAAATAGGAAACGTCAGGTAAGGCCTTTCCGACATAATTCAAGGGCGTGCACACAACGCGTAAGTGTCTGCTAGGCTTTCGATAACGTCTAATGGCGCCGAACGTCGTAACGGTGTACATCCCGAAAAATGATCCGCCTTTGTTTTCGGGCTCATGCCGCCCCCCTCTCATAGCGCTGGTGTAGCCCGCCGAGATGGGGAATGGCGATCACGTTGCCCTCATTGAGGTTCTGATTCTTCCTTCCCTCTGGCACGTCCATCTCGAGAGACTGATGGACGCGGTAGTGATTGTAGTACTCGAAATATTCCTTCAGAACTCGACGCAGATGGGCTTCGCTAAAGATGATGGCCCGGTCGAGACACTCTCTGCGAATACTCCCGTTCAGTCACGGTCGCGCAGTAGATACTTCGGTGCCGTGTCCCATGGAAAAGCCTCGATTACCTGTTCTACAATGGGTCACACGTAGGCCCTATCCCGGATTTCCCATTTGGAAGAGTCATCTTGAGATCCGCCGGCATCGTTTAA
>JAPYPO010000561.1 GCA_029937645.1 Candidatus Hydrogenedentota bacterium | reverse complement strand
AGCCAAGACTCCCAATATCGATGCCCTCGCCACGAAAGGCGTACTTTTTGAAGAGGCCTACTGCGCTGCCCCACTGTGCAGTCCATCCCGCACCGCAATCATGATGGGCTTGCGGCCTTCAACCACCGGCATCTACGGAAACCTATCCTGGTTTCGCGACATTCCAAAGTACAAGGATTGGCAAACCATTCCGCAGTACTTTCGGGAGTACGGCTATACCGCTTGGGCGGGCGGCAAGATCTATCATATGCCCAACGGGAAATTCTCAGACCCCATAGCCTGGAACAACATATACTCAGAAACCATGGGAACCCCGCTTCCTCCAGAGGAAAAACGCTACCAACATGGCCTGAAGGAACATTTCTCCTACAACAAGATAATCCAAAGGATATTCGACTGGGGGCCGATCGAGGCGACTACGGAAGAGACCGAGGATTGGCAAACCGCAGACTTGGCCGCCGACTTCCTGGGCCAGGATCACGACAAACCCTTCTTCCTCGCAGCCGGGATTATGCGTCCCCACAACCCCTGGCATGCACCCCAAAAATACTTCGACATGCACCCAATCGAAGACGTCCAACTACCCGCCTATCTGGAAAGCGACCTCGATGATATCCCGCCCGTGGGCAAAGCAATGTCGGGAAAAACTTTTAACATCATCAAGGAACACGGAGAGTGGCGGAACGTCGTGCAGGCGTATTTGGCCTCGGTCTCTTTTGCCGACGCCTGTGTCGGCCGCGTCCTCGACGCCCTCGAACAGAGTAAGTACCGAGACAATACCATCGTGGTCCTGTTCGGCGACCACGGCTACCATATCGGAAATAAAAACCACGTCACAAAGTCCGCGCTTTGGAAAGAGACGACGCGAACACCGCTGATCATTCGCACACCAGGCGCTCCGACGAACCAGCCAAGCTGCAAACGCGTCGTCAGTCTGTTGGACCTCTATCCAACCCTCATCGAGTTGGCCGGGTTGCCCAAACGGAACGACCTGGAAGGCCGCAGCCTCGCGCCGCTTTTGCGCGATCCCAAAAGGGAGTGGCCCTACCCAGCCCTCATTACCCATTCCCCCTCCTGGTTTGGCGTCAATCATGCCGTCCGGGACGAACGGTATCACTACATTCGATACCAGGACGGCGAGGAAGAACTCTACGACATTCCCGAGGATCCCAATAGTTGGACGAACCTCGCGCACGATCCACTTCATGCGGACGCGAAGAACGAATTGAAAAAGTGGTTGCCGAAAACCAATGCTGAGCACTTTACGCAAAAATAACGTAGAAGGGGTCACTTAGAAATGAGACTTTTAACCCTATGTGTCGCTTTATGCTTCCCATTCATGGCTACGGCTCAACAGGGAGGCAACCCCGCATCGAAACCTAACGTTCTGTTCCTATCCCTCGATGACCTGAACGACTGGGTAGGCGTTCTCGGCGGTCACCCGCAAGCCAAGACTTCCAACATAGACAGACTCGCACGAGAAGGGGTTCTCTTCGAGCAAGCCTTTTGCGCGGCACCGTTGTGCAACCCGTCGCGAACAGCAATCATGACCGGATTACGCTCCTCAACCACCGGAATCTACGGCAACGCCGGTTCCTGGTTTCGTGACATTCCAGAGTTCACGGATTGGGTCACCATGTCCCAATATTTTCAGCAGCACGGGTACATGGCCTGGACCGGCGGCAAGATCTACCATCAGGCCAAGGGAAAATACTCAGACCCTATCGCGTGGGACAAGCAATACTCCCTAGAGACGGGAACGCCGTTTCCGAAAGAACGCTATACACACGGCATGCACGACGAGTTCTCAAACACTATCGTCGCGCGGCTGACCGATTGGGCGGCCCTCGACGTTCCCGACGAAGAGACTGCCGACTGGAAAACGGCGAAGGGCGCTGCCGATTTCTTGCAGCAAGATCACGACAAGCCCTTCTTCTTGGGATGCGGCATCTACCGGCCACATCTGAGTTGGTACGCCCCCAAGAAATATTTCGATATGCATCCGCTCGAAGACGTCCAACTGCCGCCCTACCTCGAGAACGACCTCGACGACGTCCCTCAGAAGGGACGCGACATGGCGTCCTCGGGAGGCACCTTCGACATCATCCAGAAACACGGGGAATGGAGGAAAGCTGTACAGGGCTATCTCGCCGCCACCTCCTTCGCCGATGCCTGCCTGGGCGTAGTCCTGGATGCCCTCGAAACGAGTCAGTACCGGGACAACACAATCGTCGTTCTTTGGGGCGACCATGGCTACCATATTGGAGAAAAACGGCACTTCTCGAAGTCAGCCCTATGGGATGAGTCGACGAATACGCCTCTCATCATCAAGGCCCCCGGCGTCTCCACACCGAACACCCGCAGCAAACGCACCGTCAGCCTTATCGACCTTTACCCAACCCTCATCGAATTGGCCGGCCTGCCCGCGCGCGATGACCTCGACGGACGAAGCATCGCGCCCCTCGTGCGAAACCCCCAACAGGAGTGGCCCTACCCGGCTATCATAACCCACTCTGTCCCCTGGCACGGAGAGAGTCACGCGGTTCGCAGCGAGGACTATCACTACATCACCTACTCCGATGGCGGTGAAGAGCTCTACGACGTGAAAGCCGATCCCAACAGTTGGACAAACCTAGCGCATGACGCGAAGTTCGCCGAAGTCAAAGCCGAATTGAAGAAATGGGTGCCGAAGGTCAATGCCCCATCATTCCCAGGGAACGTCGAGCGGACTTGGATGAAAAAGAAGGAGTTGCGCATTCCGGTGAAAAAGATCACCCATTCCGGAGGAAAAGGATCACCTGT
>JAPYPO010000560.1 GCA_029937645.1 Candidatus Hydrogenedentota bacterium | reverse complement strand
GTGATCACCTTCGCTTCGACAGCGTTGCCTGCGCGGACGTTCATGAGGATGGACGTGCCGGGGAGAATGTCCGGCAGGCCGGTTAATGAGAGCGTTCCATCGGGCGTGCTGCGCGTCCCGAGGATGGGCCGCCCATCCAGATAATGGAAGTTCACGTCGGCATTGGGCAGCGTATCGATCTTAGGCAACGCGCTTGAAGGCACGCGGCCCGTCGTCGAAGCCCCCCGGAATACCGTTCCGCCGCCGCGCGGAGCATCCTGCGGCGCATCGATGATGTTACGGATCTTGAGCGAAAGCGTGGGGTCGGCCGCGGTGGGATCGAATTCCTTCTCAAGAAAATTCCAGGATGGCGGGTCGCCCGGTTCCGGTTTTTTCTGATTGGGGGAGATGTCCCTGCCGCTATACAGCGCGTGCACCTTGACCGCGCGTCCGTCGAAGTCGGTCATATCCGGGCCGAAATCCTTCTTCAGGCCGCGTCCGCCGTAGTTGCGCCCGATGGGGCCGCAGGAGGACTCGATGATGCGGTTGGCCTTTTCCTCGACCGTGGCGGCCATATGGATGTCGCCATAGACGCTCATGATGCCGGAGCGTCCGCCCAGCACTTCAAGCATGCGGTCCACGCCCGCCTTGACCCACCCCGCATAGTCTGCAGCTACGCGGTCTTCCTGGGCAAACTTGTCGTTCAATTCGGGGTCCATGATGATTCCGGTGAAAACCGGAAACATGCAATTGACACCCGAGAGCAGGATCAGCGGCGACGTGTCGGTGCGGATGACTTCTTGCAGCCAGGCGAACTGCTCTTCGCCCAGCAGCGACCGCGTAGGGTCGCGGCGGTCGTAGAGCTGGCGTTTGTGGCCCCAGCCTTCTTCTCTCCAGAGGTTCACGTATTGAGACGAGCGCCATAGCCGCGACTCGAGGACGATCAGGGAGAAGTCGCCGTTGGGCATTTTCCAGCGCCGCCAGTCCTTCGGATTTTCCGTGCCATACCAGTGCTCGACGCCTTCCACCAGGTGCTGGTTGATGGCGATATTGCGCTGCATGTAGAGCGGGTCCGTGCCCAGGTCGTCATGCTTTCGCACGATGATTTGCTCGGGGCCCTTCACGTCGTCCATCCCATAATCATGGTCGCCGGGGTTGATGACATTCCAGTGGCGCATCATCTGCCAGCGGCTGGTCTGGTTGGCGATGGACAGCGTGATGATCTTGTACGCATCATCGGTACTGGGCGGGGGAAAGAGCAGTTCAAGATACCACACATCGTCGTCCCAATTGACTATCTGGAAATCGTAATCCTCGAAATGCTTGTACGCATTTTGGGTCGGCTGTCCATGCAGCCAGTTGCGCTGGAATCGGCCCGCCTCAGGCAGTGTGGTGCCGTTGGCGTGGATGGCATGGCCGCCCAAGGTGCACACCCGATACGGCGCGGCCAAACGCGGTAGACGCCCCACATAGGTCTTCCGGCCCAAGTAGCCGTCCTCCACGGGTGCCGGCCGTGGGTCCGCAGTCACGTCCACGCCGTCTTTCCAAACGGTGTAATACAGGGTCTTCTCACCAGGGCTCACCGGCAGCGCCACGTCAACCACGGCGGTGAAGCGGCGCCACTCGTTGTTCACAATGGCCGTGGCGCCCGCGACGGGAACACTGGCCCAGCCGCCGTTGGGGTTGGGCGTGTCCGCTACGCGGACCTCGACGCGCTTCCCGGCGCTGCGAAAGAGCGCGACAAACTTCGCCCGCCACTGGCCGTTCACTTCGCGCAGCGTGTCCCCAAGGGGATAGCACACGTGCAATTCGTTGACCTCGAGCGGCATCGCGCGGCTCTCGCCTGGCATTAATTCGACGCGGTTAACCGCGAAGTCGAGTGCTCCGTAACACGCCAAGCCGAAGTAGCCCTCGGTAAGCTTTTCGCGTTCGACGCCCTTTTGGGTTACGGTGGTTTCTCCCCCGTCGGCGATGAGCCTCGCCGTGACCGTGGCAGTGCCGTCGAGCGGCCCCGAAACTTCCACTTCGACCACCACTTGATCACCGACCGCCATTTTACCGGCGCTACGTTGCGATGCATCGGACACTGCTCCGCTGTCCTTGCCATGGTCATAGAGGCCGAAGGCGCCGTCCTTGTGCCATAGGGCCATCCAGGATGCCGCGCCCTCCGTCACTTCGCCCCAGGCACTGCTTGCGGGGAACTGCATAGATTCATGCAGTGATTCGCCCCCAAAGCAGACTCCCAGGAACCCTCCTTTTTCGCCACGGCCTGCCGGGCTGGTTTCCTTGATGGTGAATTCCGCACGAACGGTATAGTTGCCGGTCAACGTCCAATCGCGCCGCCAAATCATCCCCATGGGCAAGTTCGGCAGCCGGTTGCCAGTCCGCGGTTTGACGGTTTTTCCGCCTGTGGACCAGTGCCACGGAAAGGACGTCTGCGGGTTTCCGTTTCCGAGGTTCTCGAGGCGCCGCCGCAGCGCGCCATCTTCTATCTTCCAATAGCCGGGATTCAGCGTCTCCCAGCTGATGCCATGGTAGGGCGTGTCCGGGCGATTGAAATCGTCGATAAGCACTAGTTGTGCGTGCGCCACACCGCAAAGCATTGTCGCTAAGAACCACGTTGAACTGATCCTGTTCATTCTCGTCTCCTAAGTCTTCTTGGCTGGACCTCTCGCGGTGCGTCGGCATCGTCGAGTGGGGAAAATCAGTGGACAGTCGAGCCTGTTTATTTTTCCAACGACAGCCAGCCGAGTTGGGACCAGCTCTTTAGGACGGTTTTCTGGCGAGGTCCCGGCGTGCTGCGTCCTTTTCTGACATATTCGC
>JAPYPO010000559.1 GCA_029937645.1 Candidatus Hydrogenedentota bacterium | reverse complement strand
CCGTTGACCATGCAGCCGATGCTGCCCGAAAGGCGAATAAAGCTGAGGCCTGATGCGGTCGCGTCCAGTTCGTCCTGATCTTCGGACTCCATATCGCGCAAGCCGACGAGTTCCTCGTGACGGAACAGGGCGTTATCGTCCAGCATCATCTTACCGTCCAACGCGACGATGGCGCCGTTTCTGTCGGAGATAAGCGGGTTAATTTCGATGAGCGAGGCGTCCTTTTCCACGAAAAGCTTGGCCAACTTGACCATGATGTCCGCCGTCGCATCCGCCTGCTTTGGATCAGAAAAAAGCTTGGCCGCAAAACCGAGGACGCTGCTCTTCTCCAGAGCCCCCAGCTCCTTCGCAGTGAGTTCATGGCGCAGAATCTTCTCGGGGTTCGTCTTGGCAGTTTCTTCGATTTCTACGCCGCCATCCGCGCAGCCGATGAAGACCACCTTGCGCGCGCCACGGTCGAGCAGAATACTGAGGTAGACTTCCGTATCGATATCGCTCGCGGGCGTAATCAGCAGGGTACGCACCGGCAGGTCTTTGATGGTCAACGCGAGAATCTCTTCGGCGGTCGACTTTACATCGGCCGCATCGCCAACGAATTTTACGCCGCCCGCCTTGCCACGGCCACCGACATGGACCTGCGCTTTCACCATGACCGGCATGCCAAAGCCTTCGGCGGCCTTGACGGCCTCGTCCGCCGTTTTCACGGCGACCCCTTCGGGCGCATTAATACCGAACTCCCGAAAGAGTTCCTTCGCTTGATATTCGTGAATTTTCATGAGTCAGCCTATCTAGGTTTTTCCAGCGTGCCCCAGTTTTTCCAACAAAACCGGCGTATTCAGCGGTAAGCGCCGCGAAGACCCCGACACGGAAAGGCCGAAATCGCCAGATAACATCGCAGCGGCGCGCTCCGATGTATTCCATTGCGTTCACGGGTGAATGTACGTCTCACCCGTTGGGTCTTGACCTCATTTGATATAGCCCCTTACCGAAGGCCTTTGATAGCGCCGCTCTACGCTACCCGGCGACCGGGGGAAAGGAGCGGTACTTTAGCCTTCGGAACGGTGTAAAATCAACTGGCGCAATGTTTTGACTGAAATTTACCCGGCTATACTACATTCCACGTGGGCGTAAATTCCCGGGGCACCATTTCCGTTTAGCCCTTTCAGCGCGCACCGCCAAACATATATTATCCACGCTGAAGCCACGGTAAACGGAGATCCACCCATGAAGACCCTAGGAAGTGAAGAACGGGTAAAGTCGTTATTGACCCGGACGGATTATGGCGCGCCAGTCGTGGTGCACGGATGGGTACGCAGCCGACGCGACTCGAAAGGGGGCTTCTCGTTTGTCGAAGTGAGCGACGGATCGTGTATGGCCAATATTCAGGTCGTCGCGGATGAATCGCTGCCAAACTATACGACGGAGGTAAAACATCTGGCGACCGGTTGCTCGATTCGTGCCGAGGGTACGTTGCAAGAATCGCCGGGCAAAGGGCAGTCCGTCGAGATTCACGCGACGGCCATCGAAGTGTTAGGAGCCATTGCGGATCCCGAATCTTATCCGCTCCAGAAAAAGCGCCACTCTATGGAATTCCTGCGGGAAGTGGCCCATCTCCGGCCCCGCTCGAATACCTTCGGCGCCGTGGCCCGTCTCCGGAACTGCCTGTCGATAGCCACGCACAATTTCTTTCAACCACAGGGCTTCTTATATCTCCACTCACCCATCATCACGGCCAGCGACGCGGAGGGGGCAGGCGAAACCTTCGCCGTGTCCACCTTCGATGTGGATAACATCCCGCGTGACGCAGATGGCCGGGTGGATTATGAGCACGATTTTTTTGGGCGACCGACGTCGCTGACGGTCAGCGGACAACTCTCGGCGGAGACGCACGCGTGCGCGCTGACGAATGTGTACACCTTCGGGCCAACCTTCCGCGCGGAGAACTCGAACACCTCCCGCCACCTGGCAGAATTCTGGATGATTGAGCCGGAGATGGCCTTCTGCGACCTGGACGGCGATATTGATTTGGCCCAAGCGTTTATCAAACACCTCTTTCGCGCCGCGCTTGAGGAGTGTACGGACGACATGGCCTTCTTCAATAAATGGGTCGATAAGACGGTGATCGAGACGCTGGAACATATCGTGGTAAGCGACTTCGAGCGCATCACCTACACGGAGGCTGTCGCTATCTTGAGAGGCTCGAAGGAATCCTTCGAATTTCCCGTGGAATGGGGGCACGACCTCCAGAGCGAACACGAGCGCTTCCTCACGGAGAAACATTTCAAGAAGCCGACGGTGGTCACGGACTATCCGAAAGAGATCAAGGCCTTCTACATGCGCATGAACGATGACGAAAAAACCGTCGCGGCGATGGACGTGCTCGTCCCGAAGATTGGCGAAATTATCGGCGGCAGCCAGCGCGAAGAACGGCTCGATGTTCTTGAGCGCCGCATGGCCGAGTGCGGCCTCCCGCCCAAGGACTACTGGTGGTACTTAGACCTCCGCCGTTACGGTACAGTCCCCCACGCCGGATTTGGGCTTGGCTTCGAGCGTGTCGTCCAATTCGTCAGCGGCCTCGCGAATATTCGCGACGCGATCCCCTTCCCGAGAACGCCAAAGTCGGCCGAGTTTTAGGGTCTATATAGCCTTCATAAATCCAAAACGCTATTTCCTCTCCATCAGTGAGAGGATTAAGGTGAGGGTGGTCTTAAGAACCACTTCATTGCGAATACGAACCCGCTTCGCGGGAAATTGGCTTAAGCCGAGATTACCCATATGGACCCGTCGGCGACCGGAGCCAATGAGAT
>JAPYPO010000558.1 GCA_029937645.1 Candidatus Hydrogenedentota bacterium | reverse complement strand
GGCGGAGATCGGCGATGCGAAGGCCGCGGAAGCCATTGACCGTAATCGGCCCCATCGTTAGCGCCGCGCCGAGACGATCCTCTAACTGATCGCGTACTCCGGCCCGTATCGACGAAAGCTCGAATTTTATAAAAAGAGCCCCAGCCGTGAATACCGCCGCGAGCAGCATGAGGGCTGCGAGACCCAGTCGCGCCCCGCGGCCATACCGGACGTCCGAGGCAGGGTGGATTGGAGGATTAGGTGTCGTCAGGACCCTCGTCTCCTTCGGCGGACTGCACCGCGCCGTTGCCCCATTGAATTCCCCGGAGACTCATTATCTTTTGGCGCAATTGAGCTGTCACATCCGGGTTGTCACGCAAATACTGCCGCGTGTTTTCCCGGCCTTGGCCCAAATTTTCGCCATCCATCGAAAACCAGGCGCCGCTTTTCTGCATCAGCTTTTCTTCCAGGGCCAGATCGAGAATATCGCCCTCCTGGGAAATACCCTCGCCAAAGAGAATGTCGAATTCCGCCTGACGAAACGGCGGGCTCACTTTATTCTTAACCACTTTGACGCGAACACGGCTCCCCACATTTTCCTCGCGCTCCTTGATCTGCGAGATACGCCGCACATCCAAGCGAAGGCTCGAGTAAAATTTCAAGGCAC
Organism: Candidatus Hydrogenedentota bacterium; assembly: GCA_029937645.1. GTDB lineage: Bacteria > Hydrogenedentota > Hydrogenedentia > Hydrogenedentales > JAPYPO01. The sequence goes on along the minus strand of JAPYPO010000558.1, from coordinate 2,164 downwards.
GTCCGCCCGTCGTCGTTTCCGGGCTGCCAAACATGACGCCGATCTTGTCGCGAATCTGATTGATGAAGATAACCAACGTGTTCGACCGGCTGATCGAAGCCGTCAGCTTGCGCAGGGCCTGCGACATCAGCCGGGCGGTCAGGCCCATGTGGCTGTCGCCCATATCCCCTTCCACTTCCGCGCGCGGAACGAGCGCCGCCACGGAATCAATCACCACCACATCCACCGCGTTGCTGCGGACCAGCGTCTCGCAAATCTCTAGCGCTTGTTCCGCTGTGTCCGGTTGCGAGACGAGGAGGTTATCGATATCGACGCCAATCTTCCCGGCGAAAATCGGGTCTAGCGCGTGCTCGGCATCGATAAAACAGGCGATGCCGCCGTTCTTCTGCGCGTTCGCAACGACATGCAAGGCAAGCGTTGTCTTACCCGAAGCCTCAGGGCCGAATATCTCGACCACGCGTCCCCGCGGGAGGCCGCCGACGCCCGTAGCCATATCAAGCGATAGGCTACCCGTCGAAATAGCAGGCACCTGAACCGAGAAAGAATCATCGCCTAACCGCACGAGCGTTCCGCGCCCAAACTGTTTTTCCAACTGTCCAACAGCCACATCAAGGGCCTTCGTCTTCATATCCGCTTTCACTTCAGCCATGGGTCATCTCCTTGCACGATATACTGAATATTTGTTCACCTGTCGTCATCATGCCATAAACCCAACGCGCTGTCAACCCCAAATATCGCCTGTTTTTCGGCGGATCGCAGTCCTTCCCGCAATCCTTGGCTGCTGCATCCGACACTACAGAGCATTCTATCCCTTTCAACGAGCATAATCCATGCAGGAGAGAATCGATGAAATATCCGGGTTAGCCCCCGTCGGAAGTAATTCGGGACAGCTAGGGTGCCGATGGCTCCATCCCAAATTGCCTCATGTGGTGGCGGGTGTGATAGAAATGAAACTTGCTCCATTTCTTCGGTGACATCATCCCGAAGAAGGGATGGATTCGAGCGGATAATTCGTGCGCCTCGTACCGGTCGAGATACTGCTTGACCACGGCCTCCAGTTGCTCGATGTTCCCGTCGCCGACCGCCGGTTGCGCCTGAGCGCCTCCCGGATCGGGCAGTCGGACATTCTTTGGAAAGTCAGCGATGCCGTACAAGAGCAGATGCTTGTACAAAAAGCGGCTGCGCAGATTCCCGGCGAAGGGCATGTCCTGGCCCTCCCCCATCGAGTACTGGAACACCTCAGTAAGATGTCCGAGCATTTGCGCCGGGTTCATTTTGCCCCACCTTGGGCTCGCCTGACGGGGGATGCCGCCCAGCCGTTCGAGCATCTCGGTTGCGATATCCGGAGTGAGCGTCTGTTTCATTCGGCCTTGTTCAGGTTACACGCCCTATCAATGATGGTCATAGCGAATCGGCGACGTGTAGGCCCGTTCCTGAATGGTCCGGTGTAAGTCCGACGGGTGCGGGATGCCCAATGCTTTGGCGTCGAACATACTCCAGCGGGGCGTCGGTATTTCCAATACGCGCACGTAGTAGAAGGCGTTTTCGTCCGCGTTGAAATCAGGGTCGGTCCAAAGGCCTTTCAACTCCACCGCGCCGATGGTGTTTGTGTACTCCAGCGTATCCAGGTTGACCGTATTTCCAACCGCAGGCACCTTGCCGGTCGCTGCATCCTTCACCCGGTTGCCCGACCATGCGACATCGTACACCTGTTCCTTACTTTCCCCGTTCTTTGACCAGCCCTTGACAATTTGGATGCGATCCAAGTTCGCCGTTTCCGGATCCTTGATCGCCCATACCACAAAGGCAGGAGCGCTATCGGCATTTGCGGCCTTCAATTCGCCACCCATCGGGACGCCGCCTTGGTACGCGGCGTCTACCCACCCGTTTTCCCCAGGCTTTACCCGAGCCATATCGAATCCGCCGAAGAAACGTACCTTAATGCGCGGGCCGCTGGTTCCCCAGGTTTCCTTACGCCGCATCGCCTCATAAATACTTTCGCGCGTGTTCTCTTCGGCCCACACGCCCGCGAGCCCCGAGGCGCTGAACTTGCGCAGGTCCATGGTGGCGGATGGCTTGCCCAATCGATTGTGTGGGGATCCGTCGCGCGCACCGACCTTTCCCGAGTACTGGTTCTCTTCGATGGGGATGATGCCCGTGTGGC
>JAPYPO010000045.1:9161-16333 GCA_029937645.1 Candidatus Hydrogenedentota bacterium | reverse complement strand
ATCGATGCCGGCGGATCTCAAGATGACTCTTCCAAATGGGAAATCCGGGTCAATACCAAAGGCTACAGCCGCATCTTCATCATGGATGAAGACATGCCCCATGTCGAGTCGGAAGACGATCTCACTCCCGAGCTTCGGGGCCGCGCCCTAAGCACCCTGAGCAGTTCATTCAAGGAGATCCATCGCGACTTCAAAAGCACACGCAAGAACTCCGCCGACGACGTTCTCAAGGCCTTGCAGTCCGGCGATCTCAAGCCTATTTCCGGACCCGATGGCCCTCTCGCAGAACTCGAAGGCCTCCTCGATTATCTCCTCGACTACGTTCTCACCCAGAATACCCTCTCGGGCATGACCTCTCTCAAGAACCAAGACACAGCCCTTTACGATCACTCCATCGACGTATGCGTCATCGCAATAATGATCGCAAAAGAGTTGCGCCTCTCGAGCGGGCAACTTCTACAATTGGCGAAAGGCTGCCTCCTCCACGACCTTGGGCTCATCTTCCTCCAAGACGAGCCAGATAACGAGAAACGGATTCGGCAACACACCCGGCTGGGCTTCGAGCTGCTGAAAACGTCCGTGGAAGGCGACATCCTCGTGCCTTGCGTGGCCTACGAACACCACGAACACCAAGACGGCACAGGCCTGCCCAGAGGCCTAAAGGGAAGCAATATCATTTTCCGGAACCGCAGCCAGAAAGGCCCGGTCATGACCTTGGTCGGCGAAATCGCGGCCGTTGCAAACGCGTTCGACAACTTGACCTCGGGCGTACGCGGCGCCACACCACTGCCGCCCGACGAAGCCATGACTCAGATAAAGGCGATGGCAGGCACCATCCTAAACGAAGAAGTCGTTTCCGCCTTCCGCCGCGTTACTCCCGTATATCCAGTAGGCACACAAGTTCTCCTGCGTGGCCAGCCCTACGACGGATTCCTCGGCGTCGTGATGAGCGTCACCCCATCGCGCCTGTCCAAGCCCCGTGTCATCCTCGCCCGCGACGCCCACCGCAACAAAGTCCCTCCCGAAGAAATCGAAACGGCCGAGCACCCAAAACTCAAACTCAAAATCATGGGGCTCTAAACTGAGATTTGCTACCAGAAAGGGGGATACACCCTCTGGGCAAGCACCCCCAAGCCCTCTATCAAACGCGCCCAAGCCCTCTGGAAAACGCCATTTGGTTGAATCACGAGCCGATTTCTGATTAACTCTTCAAGATTGTCATTATGAACCGTTGTGCAACGTTGTTGATATATCCGCACCTGATGATATTTTCACGTTCCCGATCATGAGTCGTGCTCCCTACGAGCTCTCGTGGCCGTGCGCAGCCTATCGCAAACCCAACAAGGAGATCCTGCAATGAATGGTCACGAACTCTCGAAAGCCCTACGAAGTGGTAAAAGGGTATACGGAACATGCCTACTATCCACCTCACCAAGATGGCCCGACGCCATCGAGGCCGCAGGCGTTGACCTCGTCTTTATTGACACCGAGCACGTCGCCATCGGACGGGACAAGCTGTCCTGGATTTGCAACACCTACAAGGCCAAGGGCATTTGCCCCGTCGTCCGGATACCCGAGCCCAGCCCCTACCGTGCCTGCATGGCCCTCGACGGCGGAGCCCAAGGAATCATCGCGCCCTACATCGAGACCGTCGAACAGGTGCGCGAGCTTCGTGGCGCGGTGAAATTGCGTCCTCTCAAAGGCGAACGCCTATACGGCGCCACCCATGGCACCATAGACCTGGGAGACGAAGTCAACGACTACCTCGCAAACTTCAATCACAACGCGGTTCTCATCATCAACATCGAGAGTCAGGCCGCCCTCGATAACCTCGAGGCCCTCGCCACCGAGCCCGGAGTCGACGCCTTCCTCGTCGGCCCCCACGATCTCTCCATCAACCTCGGCATTCCCGAACAATACGACCACCCAAAATTCATGGCTGCTATTAGCAAGATCATCAAGACCGCCCGAGATGCGGGCATTGGCGCCGGAATCCATTTCTCCAACGGCATCGAGAAAGAAATCATCTGGGTCAACGAAGGCGCCAATCTCATCATGCACTACACCGACCTTGGCTTGGTACGCAAAGCCCTCACGGAAGACTTCAAGAGAATTCGTGAAGAAACCGGCGATACCGCTGGCACCGACGGCGATTCCAGCGCCGATATCATCTAACGAAAAACGTGCCCAGTACGATACGTTGCCGATTCTAGTTCAGACCTATCACCGGTTTTCGCTGTAGAAAACCGGTGATAGGTCCGGGGCTAAAAGGGGCTAAGAAATTTCGGCAAAACCCTCGTTCCTCCTGTCATTGTAAGCACGAACCCGCTTCGCAGGAAATTGGATTGAGAGAGGGAACCACGAATGAACACGAATAGACACGAATTGTCAAAACGTTGGTGTCCATTCGTGGTTTAACAAGGAGAACGCCGGAACGGCAAAGCCGGTGGCTTAACGTTAAGTTAGTACTCAGGGAGTTTTTCCATGGTATGGCAACCGGAGATCGACGAGCTCAACCGTCGCAAGAAAATGGCGGAAAAAATGGGCGGTCAGGTCGGGATCGATGTCCAACACGAACGCGGCAAGCTCACCATCCGTGAACGGATCGACCTTTTAACAGACAAGGATTCCTTTCAAGAAGTGGGTCAGTTGGCCGGTGTGGCCGAATACGACGGGGAAACCCTCGTCGACGTCCGGCCCTCGAATAAGGTCGTCGGGTTGGCCACCCTCAACGGACGCAAGGTCGTGCTCAGCGGCGGCGACTTCACCGTTCGCGGTGGAGCGGCCGATGCCTCTATCGGCAACAAAGAGGGCCACGCCCAAGACATGGCCCGCAATTGGCGCGTCCCCTTCATCCGCCTCCTGGATGCCACCGGCGGAAGCGTCAAAACCTTCGAAAAAATTGGCCGCACCTACATCCCAACCAACCCCGTTACACCCGGGATAGAGAAACTCCTGTGCGAAGTGCCAATCGTGGCGGCCGCCCTCGGGTCCGTCGCCGGGCTTCCCGCCGTCGACGCCTGTCTCGCTCACTTCAACCTCATGGTGAAGGGGATTAGCCAAGTCTTTCCCGGCGGGCCGCCTGTCGTCAAGGCTGCCCTCGGAATCGACATTACAAAAGAAGATCTCGGCGACGAGCGTTCCCAGGTATACGAAGCCGGCGTGATCGACAATCTCGTTGACAGCGAGGAAGAAGCCTTCGACACCATCAAGCGATTCCTGAGCTACCTCCCAGACAACGTGTGGCAAGCGCCGCCCCGCGTCGAGAACGGCGACGACCCCAGCCGCAAAGACGAAGAACTCCTCTCCATCATTCCCCGGGAAAAACGGCGCCCCTACGACCCCTACAAAATCTTAGACGCCGTCCTCGACAAAGAATCCTTTTTAGAGATCACGCCCCACTATGGCCGTTCAAGAATACTCGGCCTCGCGCGCATCAACGGCTATCCCGTGGGCGTCATGATAAACAACCCCAAGACCTTGGGCGGCTCGATGGACGTAGCCGCCGGTACAAAGGCCATCCGCTTCCTTCAGCTCTGCGACACCTTCCACCTCCCCATGGTCTACTTCGCCGACGAACCGGGGTTCATGTCGAGTCCCGATCAGCAGAAGCAGGGCATACTTCGGGCCGGCGCCAAGATCCTCTGCACCACCTATCGAACCCAGATGCCCTGGATCACCATCATCATCCGGCAACTATACGGCGTTGCGGGCCAATGCCATGACCGCCCCGGCGGCATGTTCAAGCGCGTCGCATGGCCCTCCGCCCACTGGGGCTCCATGCACATATCCGGCGGAGTATCTGCCGCCTACCGGCGCGTCATCGCCGAATCCGACGACCCCGCAGCAGAGCAGAAAAAGATCGAATCCCGCCTAAACGCCCTGGCCTCCCCCTTCCGGACAGCCGAAGCATTCAACATCGAAGAAATCATGGATCCCAGGGACACCCGGCCCATGGTGTGCCAATTCGTCGAAATGGCCCAGGCCATCATCCAGACACAATTGGGGCCCACCTCCACACCCTACATGCCCTAGAGTGAAGCGCTCCAAGCGTTGTTTGGAAAGGGCAAGCGTTGTTTGGAAAGGCGTTGGGGAAGGACCGATTTTTCAACAACGATATTCCCCAAGATACGAACTGCTGTCACCAAAAAGAGAAAGGGCTTGGCAACAACACCCTCGTGTCGCCAAGCCCAGAATTCAATTCGTTGGTAAATCGCTAACGGTTGGGGCCCCGGTCCATTGAAAACGGCTGCCATCTTTGCAGCGTCGTGCGGGGCTGCACATCCGGGTTGACGCAACTCATGGGCCAACGCCCGGTTAACACCAAGGCAACTTCGCGCGCGGCGCGGGTGCGGGTTGCTTGTCGCATGCGTGTCGAAGCCGAGGCGCTGTGGGGGGTCATCACCACGTTTGCCATAGTACGCAAAGGGTTATCCTTATCCGGCGGCTCCTTCTCCGTTACATCCAACCCTGCGCCCGCGATCTCCCCATCATTCAGCGCTTTGATCAGGGCCTTCTCATCGATCAACGGACCGCGCGCCGTATTGACAATAAAGGCCGTCGACTTCATCGCCTTGAGTTCTTCGGTGCCGATCAGGTGGTGGGTTCCGGGATTGTCCGGCGCGTGTATCGAAAGATAGTCTGAACGCTGGATAAGCTCGGCGAAGCTGACCGGCTCGACATGTTCGGCCGACATCTTCAACTCGCTCACATAGGGGTCAGTCGCGATGACGTGCATTCCAAAAGGTAGTGCCCGACGCGCAACCGCGACGCCGACGTTGCCGAAGCCCAGCAATCCTAAAGTCTGCCCCCACAGCCTGGGAATCGCACTGGGGATGGGTCGCATATCGGACCACTTGCCTTCCTCGCAGGCTATCATCATCCCCTTCAACACCTTGTTCTGTGCCAGCAGAAGCATCATCGCGTGATCCGCCACTTCCTCAATAAATACATCAGGCGTGTTCGTCACCATGATGCCGGCCCGTGTCGCTGCCTCGACGTCTATCATGTCCACGCCAATGCTGCCGACGCCGATGATGACGCATTGCTTGAGTTTCTTGATAATGCGTTCGGTTATCGGCACGCCCCACGACGTAAGAATAGCGTCGGCATCGCGGACGAGTTCGATGAACTCGTCTACATCCGTCGTAGCCGATTCGACCAGCGTCGCCCCAATCCGGTCCATTTCTTCCTGCTCGAGCTCATACCGCTTCGCTATGTTCGGGGTCTTGGCGACGCCCGGTAATTGCACGACTACTTTCTTCGCTTCCGCCATCTGGCCATACTCCTTCCGGTTGGGGCTCTCGTGGGTTGCGCACCCGGTCTGGACCCTAATCTAGATTCCCGCAGTATTCCCCAATGGGACCCCTAGGGATTTCCCCATCTCGAAGTGAAACTTCCTAAACAACACTGGGGGCAACATTGTACAGTCCGCGCCGCGAGGCTTCAACATGGAATCGAGTATCGAGGAGGGAATGGGCAGGAATCTATGCCTATTTACCTGAATCCCCTCATTTTAATTCAAGGGAGATCGGCCCTCAAGACTGTATATACAAATAACGCTATTATTCGGAAGGCTGGCCGTTGCCACGACCCACCGGTCGCCCTGGGAATATTGAAAAAGATGACGGAGGCTGGTTCAAAAATGGAGCGCTTCGGCCAATTACCATGCTAATTATTTTCTGCCGATGGAATCTTCGATTCGATTTCGCTCGCTTTTTGAATTGCGGCTTGCGCCTCGGCCGTTCGCCCCAACAGCGACAGCGCACCGCCCAACAGGGCGTATGCTTCTACGTCCCCCGGCCGCAACTCGATTAGGCTGTCCAAGACGGGAAGCGCCTCCTCCGCACGGCCGGAACTGATCAGGAGGGAGGCTAGCGTTTGGTAGGCCTCCTCAGCCCTGGGACGCAATTCTATGGCCGCGCGCAATTCTTTAATTGCCGCATTCGGCGCATCGTTCATGTGGAGCGTGCGGGCGTAATTCATGCGCAACAGAAACCGGTAAGGGTTCATCGCAATGGCGGCGCGGTGCTCTGCAATCGCTTCGGGGATTCGGCCTTGGTCGACCAGAAACGCGGCCAATTCACCATGCAACTTAGCGGAGTTTGGGAATACTTCCAGGGCATCCCTGTAGGATTTTTCGGCCCCAGCAGAATCTCCCTTCCTGTACAGCAACTTGCATAGTCGAATTTGGTCTTCCACGCTGTGAGGAAGCAGGCGAATTACATGGCGCAATTCCGGCTCGGCGGCCGCGTAGTCCTCCAGTCCTCGCAACAGCATACCCAGCTTGCGCCTCATAAAAGCGTCATCCGGCGCAGCTTCAAGGGCCGTGCGATACTGTAAAACGGCCTTTCTGCGTCCCTCTATCTCCGTATCCGATTTCAGAGCGATCTGGCGTGTCTTTATCTCGGCCAATCGATCAGCATGATCGTATTGCTTGGTAAAGGGGGGGCGTGACATCCCTCCATAGTAGTAGTTGAGATGCCGCTCGACATCCCATCCGGTCAGCGCCAATCGATCCGCACATGTCTCCAGAGAAGGAACCTCAGCAGCGGGAGGCTTCAAGGCAAGCGATTCCGACAATGCCTTTTCGACCTGGTCGCGAACGGCGTGGGCAACCAAGTAGTTGCCCGGAAAAGTAAAATGAACTTGGTCGTAGAACAACGCTGACCCCGGTATGCCATTCGGGCTATCCTCCGACAAGATTCGCTCTGCATCGGCCAACAAGACTCCGTCGTCGCGAAGATCGGCCGAAACGGATCGGATCACCTCGTTGATGCGAGTATCCGCGCGAAACCGAAGGGTATCCAAATCGCGGGCCAGCACGAAGCGCCTCTTGGCGTCATCGTACCGCCCCAGTTCAAGCACACAACGTCCCAGTCGGTAGTGCAGTTCTCCGTGTGAGTCGTCGATCGCTTCGGCTTCGGTGAAGGCCTGAGCGGCGGCGCTCCAGTTGCCTGATTCCTGCAACGCGATCCCTTTGTCAAAGAAATTCTGCCAATCGCCTTTTTGGGCGTCGTCAAGACCGGGTGCATGCGACGAGGCGAAGGGCGCCAGATCGCCTTCGTTTACCGCGACCGTACACAGCACAACGCGGGCCCCGGCCCCCTTCGCTGCCTTCGCAATGTCGACAAGGTTACGCTCGAAGTTTTGGTATACCGCTTCCATGCGGG
>JAPYPO010000045.1:0-9061 GCA_029937645.1 Candidatus Hydrogenedentota bacterium | reverse complement strand
GAGCGCGGGGACGACGGTCATGAGAAGCACGAGCGCGACCCCTCGGCGCCAGCCTCGAATCAGAGTCGAGGCTTCGGACTCCGGTTCCTTCTTTGTCGAGAGGGGCGAATCCGTCCCGGCCTTCGCCCGACTCGTCTTTTGCCGCTTTTTTCGTTTTCGTTTGCCCATAGGAACCCAAAATTCACCCTTAGCCCCGCAGTCAGTACCGATAGCGCACTTTAGCACCTCCGCCCGTACAGCATCCAGTCACCGGTGGACACGAGTGGGCCCAGCACGTCCGGGGAGATATTGAAAAATATGAAAGGAGGTTGGTTCAAAGGCGGAGCGCTTCAGCCAATTACCATGCTACCGGCCTTCTACCGAAGGAGCCTTCGATTCGATGTCGCTCGCTTTTTGCATTGCGTTTTGCGCCTCGTCAGTCCGCCCCAGCTGCGACAATGCCACGGCCATTCGCTTGTATGCCTCCGCATTCCCGGGTAGCAACTCAATTACGCTGTCCAAGACGGGAACGGCCTCCTCCGCACGACCGGAATTGATTAGCAAGGAGGCTAGTCTTAAGTAGGACTCGGCAAACTCGGGGCGTAATTCTATGGCCGCGCGCAACTCTTCAATGGCCTCGGTCGGCGCATCGTTCAACGCGAGCGTGCTGGCAAAATTGAAGCGTAACTGAAAGCGGTAGGGGTTAATCTCAATGGCGACGCGGTGCTCTTTAATCGCTTCAGGGACTCGGCCTTGGTCGGCCAGAACCAGCGCCAAATTACCATGCAACTCGGCGGAGTCTGGGAATATTTCCAGGGCATCCCTGTAGGACTTTTCGGCCCTGGCATGATCCCCCTTCGCGCGCAATGCCTTGCCTAAACGAATCTGCTCATCTGGGCGGTGGGGAAGCAGCCGAACTACTTGACGCAATTCCGGCTCGGCGGCCGCGTAGTCCTCCAGTTCTAGCAACAGTATTGCCAGTTTCCGCCTCATGAACGTGTCGTTCGGCGCGGCTTCGAGGGCTGTGCGATACCGTATAACGGCTTTTCTGCGACCCTCGTTTTCCGCATCCGAATTCTGAGCGATCTGGCGCGCCCTTATCTTGGCCATGCGTTCGGCGTGATCGTATTGCTTGGTAAAGGGGGGCCGCGACATTCCTGCATAATAGTACTTGAGATGCTGCATGACATCCCATCCGGTCAGCGCCAATTGATCGGCACATGTTCCCAGAGAAGGAACCTCTGCAATCTGGGTCTTCAAGCCAAGCGATTCGGACAACGCCTGTTCGACTTGGCCGCGTACGCCGAGCGCGATCAAATAGTTGCCTGCGAACGTCAAATGGACTTGGTCGTAGAACAAATCTGAACCCGGTATGCCGTTGGGGCTAAACTTCGACAAGATTCGCTCTGCATCGGCCAACAAGACTCTCTCGTCGCGAAGACGGGCCGAAACGGATCGGATCACCTCGTTGATGCGAGAATCGGCGCGAAATCGAAGGGTATCCAAATCGCGAGCCAGAACGAAGCGCCTTTTGGCGTCATCGTACTGACCCAGTTCAAGCACACAACGTCCGAGTCGGTATTGCAGTTCTCCGTGGGAGTCGTCGATCGCTTCGGCTGCGGTGAACACCTGAGCGGCGGCGCTCCAGTTGTCTGATTCCTGCAGCACGATCCCTTCGTCAAAGAGATTCTGCCAATCGCTTCTTCGGGCGTCGTCAAGACCGGGTGCGTGCGACGAGGCGAAGGGCGCCCAATCGCCTTCGTTTACCCCGACCGTACAGAGCACAACGCGAGCCCCAGCCTCCTCCGCTACCTTCACAATGTCGCCAAGGTTACGCTCGAAGTTTTGGTATACCGCTTTCATGCGGGGATCGTCTTGGCGGACCTCCGTGTCCATGAACATCTCCAGGCCTCGCCACGTTTTGAGCGTAGAATCAGTCCCGAATCCACGTATCGTCGATTCCACGAGTTGGCCGATTCTCATTCGCTTGGCCGCAAGTTGCGCTCGAATAAGGGGTAGATTCCCAGAACTGGATGTAAACACGCTGCCCGTGCCGAAGGGCCCGACCACTTCGTTGTTTCCCATATAAATGACGAAGATATCGGGATCGTGACGGGCACAATCGCGCGCGATCGGCAAGACTGCATTCGAGTTGATGGCCGTGGCGGCAGCCGTATAGACCTCGAAACGTGTATCCGGATATTGGTGCTTGAGCATGACTTCGAGGATGCGGCCCAAGGAAAAGGAGGAGTCTGAATCGCCGAGGGCAGCGGAAGCGCCCATGACGAAGATGCGAACCGTCCCCTCCGCCTTCTCGGCCGGTACAAGCGCGGAATGGGGTATACGTTCGAGCCCGGGCGGGAAGAACCGCCGTCCGAACTCTCGGTTTTCAACGTAGGCGGTCCGGCCTTCAATATCCCATGGGATAAAATACGAAGTGGGATACCCATACCCAGCCAAGCGCAGGCCCATCTCGACGGTCAGAAAGAAGAGCGCGGGGACGACGGTCATGAGAAGTACGAGCGCGACCCCTCGGCGCCAGCCTCGAATCAGAGTCGGGGCCTCGGAGTCCGATTCCTTCTGTGTCGAGGGCGGCGAATCCGCCCCGGCCTTCGCCCGACTCGCGTCTTGCCGCTTCTTTCGTTTTCGTTTGCCCATAGGAACCCAAAATTCACCCTTAGCCCCGCAGTCAGTACCGATAGCGCACTTTAGCACCTCCGCCCGTGCAGCATCCAGTCACCGGCGAACACCGTGCTTAGTCCTTGTTCGGTTTTGGATGCCTTTGGTATAGTGTTCATTGGTCATAATCTCGGCTGTTAGCCGACAGGAGGTATCTAGGCTTGACTAGGAAATCTTGGGCACTATTGGCGGTCGGCGCCATAGCGGGTTTCGCTATATTGGGAAGTGTGATTCTCCGAAGTGCATCGACGCCGAGCGATCCGGCGAACGCCAAATCCATGCGCGATTACTACCTCGAACAGGCGGCAGACGAACCAGCCCAGACGCCGGGCGCGAAGGATTCAAAACCACAGGAGTCGCCCGAATTGGTCGCGGAGGTTACCGACCTACTTAAAGAACAGCAGCGTCTGGACAAAACCGTGTGGGCCCAGGAAGTCTCGGCGCAGAAGCACGAGCAGACTATTGTGAAGTATTGGGATCAGATGCTGCAGCCCGAGGATGATAAGTTCGCCGTGCTCGCAAAGATCCCGTTTGAGTCCATTACTTTCGACGCGCCCGGCACCCCGACTGAACTTGAATGGAATATAAAACGAACGGATTTCGAGGGGCAGGGGCGAACGCTGAATCAGAAGGAATGGCGTGAATTCCTGGGCGATATGGAAGGTCAAGGGTACGGAATAAAGGGTATCGAGTTTCATCAAAGCGAATTTCACGGCGAGTCGGATGAAGACGCGGTTTCAGTTTTTAATGTCCTTCTGAATGTAGAAAATGAGGACCAGTCACATCGCTGGGTGGTCACGACCAAACTCCGGGTGGAATGGACTGCTGAAGTGGACGAAGAGGGACTCTATGTACCCGGCGCCTTGGCTCTGTCCAACACGACAATACTCGACCGGGCGGGTTCTCCTGTATTCGAGCATAGCGTACTTCAATCCGCCATTATGGGGCAGACCGCGCCGATGGTCCATGACCTGAATCGAGATGGCCATTCGGATATTCTGCTCCCGCAGGGCAACGTGGTGATGTGGAATCGTGGCGACGGACAGTTTGACGAAGAGAAACTGTTCTTGGCGCCGGGTGTCGTTCCACCTCGCCAAATTTATGCGGCCAACGCCGCCGATTTTACCCGCGACGGCCATGTGGACTTATTGTATATCGGCACCTACAAGGATCCGTCCAGTACGGATTCCGCCCCTCCGGAAATCGGGGTGTTTCTATTCGAGGGTGACGCGAGCGGACGCTTTCGAACCCTGGGGAAACGCGTTGTATCGCTGCCTGCTTCGCTGAAGTTTCCGTCGTGTGTTACGGCGGGCGATATCGATGGCGATGGCGACTTGGATCTATGGTTGGCTCAATACAAGGGCCCCTACGTTTCAGGCCAGATGCCAACGCCTTTTTATGACGCGAACGATGGGTATCCATCCTACCTCTTGTTGAATCGAGGAGACGGCACCTTTGACGACGCGACGGATGCCTCGGGACTGGCAGAGAAGCGGTTTCGCCGTACCTTTGCGGCCTCCTTTGTTGACCTGGACGAAGATCGGGATCTCGATCTGCTGGTCTCAAGCGATTTTGCAGGCGCAGATATCTACTTCAACGACGGAACGGGACACTTTACGGACGAGACGAATACTGTTCTGGAGGAGACCGCCAATTTTGGAATGGGACATACCTTCGCAGACTATAACCTAGACGGCGCGCTTGACTTCTATGTTATCGGGATGGGTTCCACCACGATGAGGCGATTAAACCAGATGGGCCTGATTCGCTTAGACCGGCCCGAGTTTCTCGATATGCGTACGCGCATGGGCTACGGAAATCGAATGTATCTTGCCCGCGGGAAGGAAGCCTTCCGCCAACCCGAATTCAGGGATAGCGTGTCGCGATCGGGGTGGTCGTGGGGCACTAGCTCATTCGATTTCGATAGCGACGGAGACCTCGACATCTACGTTGCCAATGGATTTCAGAGTGGCGAGACGACGAAGGACTACTGCACCCAATTCTGGCGTCATGATATCTATACCGGCGATTCCCAAGAGAGTCCGACGATAAACAAGTTGTTCAGCCTCACCTACGCGCCGACCATAAAGAACAAGATGTCATGGGACGGCTACCAAAAAAATCATCTATTCATGAACCAATCGGGAAAAGATTTCCTCAATGTTGCCTTCCTCATGCATGCTGCCTTGGGCGACGATTCGCGCAGCGTCATTAGCGATGATTTCAATGCCGATGGCCGCCCCGATCTCTTGGTCACGTCCAAGCATATAGAATGGGATCGCCAACAAAGCCACCGCAAGGTTCACCTCTTGACCAATCGCTGGCCGATTCAAAACAATTGGATTGGCGTTCGATTGCAAATAGAGCCCGGCGGTCCTTCAACGATCGGCGCAGTCATTCGTGTGCGCAGTGACGCGGGCGAACAACTCGCTCACATCGTAAGCGGCGATTCGTTCCGCGCGCAACATGCCCCGATGAAGCACTTCGGATTGGGCGAGGGCACGAGCGTGGACTCTATCGAGATTCGATGGCCCGACGGGACAGTCGAGACTATCAAGGACCCGGCAATCAATACCTACCATGTGGTGAGTTCTTCGACCGCCCGGTAAGCTCGATTCCAGTCCAACTCTGATGAACGACCCTTCACAGGCTGGAGACCCTAAATGCAGCGCCTCTCAATCAACGGACCCGTAATCGCCGCTCTGTTCGTGTCGCTCGTTACTGTTCCGGGATGTGGCCCACCACCGGATGTCGCCCAGACATCCAATGCTTCGGCTCCCAACACATCCTCTGCCGACAAGCCCCTGGATGGGCACCTGCGCATGGTCGCGCTTCTAGAACAAGTGCGCATGGATGCCAAGAAAAATCACCAGTACCTCGGAGATGGGGATTTGCGACGCCTCCTGGCTAAACTGGCCGAGGCAGAAAAACGAGGCAAGACCATCGCCCTCCCCTTACGGTTTCGCAAAGCCCTACTCTTGCGCAACCTGGGTCGAACGGACGATGCCATAAACGAATTACTCAATCTCCATGGACTCTTGAAACAATCAGGGCATCCTCAGACCGTCCAGGTCGGGTATGAGCTGGCCGTTACCTTTATGCGCGGGGCTGAGAATCAGAACTGCGTGGACAACCACACCGGCGAAAGTTGCCTCCTGCCCATCCGCGGAAGCGGCGTTCATATCAATAAGGAATACGCGCGCCAAGCCATGAGGTATGCTGAGGAAACCCTAATTGCCGAGCCGGATAAGATCGCCGCTCTATGGCTCTTGAACGTGGCGGCCATGGCTATCGGCGAGTACCCAGAGGCGGTGCCCGAGCCATACCGAATCACGCCCGAATCCTTCGAATCTCAGGAGCCGTTTCCGAAGTTTCCGAATATTTCGATGATGACGGGACTGGATACCATGAGCCAGGCCGGAGGCAGCATTGCCGACGATCTTAATGGCGACGGGCTGCTGGACATTGTTGTGTCTTCCTGGGGTCCGGGGGATCAATTGCGTGTGTACATGAATAGCGGAGACGGCACCTTTCGCGAGACGACTGAACAGGCGGGCGTCATCGGCATCTACGGCGGCCTCAACCTTAATCAAGCGGATTTCGACAACGACGGCGATATCGACATCTACGTCATGCGAGGCGCCTGGCTGGGGGAACTCGGTCGCCACCCCAATTCCTTGCTGCGCAATGACGGCAACGGAAACTTCGTAGACGTCACCTTCGACGCGGGACTGGGCGACGCCCAATATCCGACACAGGCCTCCGGGTGGGCCGATTACGACAACGACGGCCATATCGATCTCTTCGTGGGCAGCGAACTCAATTCGTGTCAGTTGTACCGAAACAACGGCGACGGAACGTTTACGGACATGGCGACCGAGGCGGGCCTCCAAACCGATCGCTTCACGAAGGGCGTCATGTGGGGCGATTACGACAACGATCGCTTTCCCGACTTGTATCTTTCCAATCTATTAGGGCCCAACCAACTCTTTCACAACCAGGGGGACGGAACCTTCATCGATGTGGCGCCCGAGGTCGGCGTAACCCTGCCGGAGTCTAGTTTCCCGGGATGGTTCTGGGACTTCAACAATGACGGAGCGCTCGACATATTCGTTGGGGCCTATACCTCGAACATAAGGAGCGTCGCCCTATCCTTTCTGGGACGGCCTCACGGTTCACTGTTGGATCGGCTATACCAAGGCGATGGCCACGGCGCATTCCGAGATGTCACGGAAGAACAAAATCTCACCGGACCGTCACTGCCGATGGGTGCCAATTTCGGTGACCTAGACAACGATGGCTTTCCCGATTTCTATCTCGGGACCGGCGACCCGAGTTTCGACTCCATCATGCCCAATCTGATGTTCCATAATCTCGGAGGCACGGGATTCGCCAACGTGTCGACGGCCGGCGGCTTCGGTCATCTCCAAAAGGGGCACGGAGTAGCCTTCGCCGACCTCGACAACGACGGCGACCAAGATGTCTTCATGGAGATGGGTGGCGCCTACTTGGGCGACGCCTATCTGAACGCCCTGTTCGAGAATCCAGGTTTCTCCAATAATTGGATCACCCTAAAACTGATCGGCGCTACGTCCAATCGCTCCGCCGTTGGCGCGCGCATCCGCTGCTCCATCAGCGAAGGAGAAACCAAGCGAGACATCTACAAGTGGGTGAACAGCGGAGGCAGCTTCGGCGCGAACCCCCTACGCCGGGAAATCGGACTGGGCCAGGCGGAAACAATCGACGTCCTCGAAATATACTGGCCGACGTCCGACACAACCCAGCGCTTCGAAGATGTCGCCGTGAACCAATTCCTGGAGATCACCGAAGACCAAGAAACCTATCGCTCGACGCCGCGGCAACAACTGAGTTTCAAATCGAGCATGTGAGCAACCTGGATCGGAGTTCGCGTATCACAGTGTCGAGCCCGAATCCACAGCCCGGTGATCGATCAGCAGGAGAGATCTCGGTAGGACTCAAAAATCCCACCCCATCCGATCAAAGCGTAATCTTAAGCAACCGCGCTTCCGTCTGAATCATGGATCGTATTGTGTGATAATTGATCTTATATCCGTCCCCCATGTAATCCGAAATAAGCGTGTTTTCCGCGTCGAAAAGCGGATACCACTCCCCCACCTCGTGATTGATCCCGGTATCCATAATAAATCGGTGAACCTTCTCGTAGCCCTCCAAATATTTCGCGTCACCGAATAAAATATACGCGTCCAACATCCCCACAAGGCACTCCGCCTGTTGCCAGAATTCCTTGTTACGCTCTCGCGCCGGTGCGTCATGCGGTCCCTCGCAATAGACGCCCCCCCGCTCCCGGTCGATCCCAAACGCCAGGCAATGGTCATACAGCTTTCGAATTCGGTCCGCATACCCCTCCACATTTACGCCCAGCACATTAAGGGTATGCGTCAACAGCCAGGCAAACTCTACATTGTGCCCATAGCTCGTGTTGTTTATCGGTCGCCCCTCATCTCCCTCCACATCCCGGTCAGCCCCCCATACGTCCTCGAAGAGAATCGCCCGCTGCGGAGTCCAGTCCGGAGAGAACTGCGCCACGCCCGTTCCGAAATCGCGATGGATTACGCGGTCAAAGATCAGATCGACCATCTCAAGCGCCTTGTCGCGATACAACGGAAGGCCCGTCGCCTCAAAGAGGTTCGTATACGCTTCCATCAAGTGCAGATGAACATCAAAAGATTTCCGGTCACCCCCATGCACCCCCGGTCCCTTCTTCCTCCAATCCCGCTCGAAGAACTCGTAATAGCCACCGTGGCGATTATCCGCGGCAAAAGTCTGAAAAATCTCGAAGGTCTCGACGGCCCGCTCCATCCCCCGAAAATCCCCCGAAGCCATCCCATACTCACTCAACGCGTACAAGGCAAACGACTGGCCGTACGCCAATTTGCTTTCATTGAGCGGTCTTCCCTCCCGCGACACCGACCAATACCAACCGCCATGATCAGCGTCCCAGAAATGCTCAATCAAAAATTCCACACCCCGCTGTGCGCGATCTAGAAAACCTCCCTGATCCAGTCCAGCACGGTGAATAGAGGAAAAAGTGTAAATCATGCGCGTTTGGCAAATGAGAGTCTTTACCTCCTCCCCCGTAGCGCGCCCCCCCCCATCGAAATACGTCAAGAACCCGCCAAATTCATCATCGCCACCGTGCGATGCCCAAAAAGGAAGGAGCTCGTCACGCAAATGGTTCTGTACTTCAATAAGCCAGCCTTCACAATCGGCGGCCAAGGCATCTTTCATAGGTTTTTGAATCCCAAAGGTACGTCTGAGGCGGTTTCAGTGCGTTTGTAAGTCTATGCTATAAAAGGACAAAAGACAAAACTTCCGCTCGTAACCATTCTCCTCTGACAAAAATGCGAATTTTGATGTATAC
>JAPYPO010000557.1 GCA_029937645.1 Candidatus Hydrogenedentota bacterium | reverse complement strand
AAGCTAGTGTCACCTATACCTTCGAGCAAGACGCCCTCATATCCAAATTGGTGCCGCATATGCACTATCGCGGAAAGAAAGCGCTCTATATGCTCGAGTATCCTGACGGCCAGGAAGAAACGCTGTTAAGCGTTCCGAATTATGATTACAATTGGCAAACGACTTATCGATTTAAGGAATTGAAATCCGCGCCCGCCGGATCGAAGGTCCACTTTACCGGATGGTGGGACAATTCTGCGGATAATCCTTCCAATCCCGATCCGACTATCGACGTCACGTTTGGCGAAGCGACGCACGAAGAAATGCTCTTCGGCTTTTTGACCTATGCCAATGCGGATGAGGATCATACGGCCGAATCAATTCCGTTTGGCGGGAGGCCGACAGAAAAGGTTGTCGAGCCGAAATAGGGTTCACAGAGATTAGGCATGAGGCCTCGCGTCCTGGAAAAGTTTTCGGGGCGCCGGGCTTTTTTTTAGCGACCGAGGAGAGTCGAGTAATTGATGCTTAAAAGAGCAATCGAACTCGACCCCTCGTTTGGCCCTGCTCAGGACAATTCGTACATCTGAAAAGAAACGGAAACAGCTATAGAAACGAAGCTGTGCTGTCCCAGGGTTTCTTAGTTTCTCATTCTTCCTTCAAGACCATATCAATACACATGACTGCTGCGAGGACTAGCTTCCGCACGGGACTATCCGGCGGTACAGCTTCACCAATTTCAAGAACAGCCGAGACTATGGGAAGGATAGGCCGACGGGCTCGCCGCGCCCTCGCTGCCTCTTCAAGCGACCGTGATAAGTTACGGGATCGTGCTAAGATATCCACAGACGAGCCAACCGTGCAACACTGGTTTAACCAACGCATCCAGCGGAGTTCGCCGCTGACGCGCGAGACGTTCAGCAAAAGGAGGCGACCATGAACAGACGAGAACTCATGAAGCTTACCGCCGGGACCGCGTTCTTGGGAGGGCTTCCCATCGCTTCCCTAGCAGCAGCGGCGGCGGAGGCCGTGGATGAGCAGAATCCGAGTGTTAAAGAACTGATCTCGAGCGCGCGCAGCCTGCGGGAGTCGCTCTGGAAGGATCGGCTTCGGCCGCGCTACCATCACATGCCGCCGGAGGGCTTCTTTAACGATGTGAATGGCGCGCTTTTCTGGAAGGGGCGCTATCACCTCTTCTACCTGGGCCGGACGCCTATTCCTGGGCCTGGCGGGCAGGGCAAGATCAGGTGGGCGCCTGTCTGGGATCATGTTTCCTCCAGAGACCTCATACACTGGATCTATCATCCACCCGTGCTCAGGCCGGGGACCATTAGTGGGGGCGCCATCAAGAATGCGCCCGAACCCATGTTGATCTACCATGCGCCGGGTCGGGGGACTTGTATTTCGGTCGCCCAGGATGATGGACTGATCGAATGGAAGGAATTGCCGCAGAACCCGGTTATTCCCATGCACAAGGCAGGGGATGAGTTCGTGGTTTTCGATCCGGCTGGCTGGTATGAGAATGGGAAATACCACGCGTTGGTTGGCAATAAGAACAGGCGGCCCGGGTATGAAGGCGATTGTACCAGCCTGTTCACCTCCACCGATCTTGTTGACTGGGAATACCGGGGTCCGTTCTATAAGTCCGAGCGGAAATGGACGGACATCAGAGAAGATGCTGCGTGCCCCGATTTCTACCGGATGGGTGACAGCGACACCTGGATGCTGTTGATGCACTCTCATCAGCCGTACAAGAACACAACGCATTACTACCTGGGGAAGTACGCAGACGAGCATTTCTTTCCCGAGCGGCACGGCCGTATGAGCTGGCTGGGCGGTCAACTCTCCGGGCCTGAATGCCTGGTGGACGATCGAGGAAGGAATATCTTTTTCGGCTGGATCGGCGAATCGCGCAGTGGGGGGGAATCCCTGTCGGGACACGTACCCCATGTTCCGGGAAAGAACGACCGGCGTGCCTGGGAGTCCGTGGTCAGTCTGCCCCGGATTATGTCATTGACCAGCAAAGGAACTCTGGGTATCGAGCCCGCGCCAGAGCTCGAACGACTGCGATACAATCCACGAGAAGAGAAGAACATCAGTATTCCCGCGGATCGGGAAGTGACGCTCAAGAATATGGCCGGCGATACAATGGAGTTGGCCGTTGAGTTGAATCCCGGCAAGGGGGCGGAAATCGGTGTGAAAGTAAGATGCGCTCCGGATGCCTCAGAAGAGACTTCGATTGTGTACGACGCGGAGAAGAAGAGGCTCCGGATCGATTTTGGCAAGGCGACGCTGGCCAAGGACGTGTCATACCGAGGCTACTATGGCTGTGCGGGTCTTCCGGAAGAGAGCGCCGTTACCCAGGAAGCTCCGTTCGAGCTCGAAGCCGGTGAGCTGTTGAAACTGAGGATCTTCATCGACAAGTCCGTGCTCGAAGTTTTTGCCAACGGCCGGCAATGCATCACCCAGCGAATCTACCCCTCAAGAGAAGACAGCAAACAGGTGAAGTTGTTCTCCAGGCGCGCGGGCTCGAAGGCGACGGTCGTCAAGGCCTGGGACATGGAGCAGGTGATGCCCTGGTGACTGGGTGGGCGCAATCGAGGAAACATTAGGGAGGGATGAATCATCCCTTCTCGAACCAACTCTCCCAGCCGACGCGGAAGGCGGCGCTACTGAAGAGCGACGTTAGGTCGGGTTCCGGAACACCACGCGCCGGGATCTGTGCGGGGGCGCGAGGTCTCCCGCATCCGTGCTCCGACCCTGTGCCTCGCATATATTCATCCTCACTGTAAACATTGAACAATCTACATCCGCTGTACAGAGTTCAATGATGGTTGAA
>JAPYPO010000556.1 GCA_029937645.1 Candidatus Hydrogenedentota bacterium | reverse complement strand
GGCGAGCGCGCCGGGATCGTTCGCATCATAAATGACACCGCCGCCCGTTGCCTCGACCACCTCGGGAAAGGCCCCGGCGTCCGGTTGAACGACGGGCACACCGGCGGCCAGCGCCTCGGTAATAAACATACCAAACGACTCGCCCCCAGGCGCGGGCACCGAAAGCACCGATAGCGATTGTAAAAAGTCTCGCCGCTTCGCCGCGTCAAATTCAGTCGTAAACTCGGCGTCGCCATCAAAACCTTCCTTGGCGAGCTTCTTCTGAAGGCCGGCTACGTACTTAATGTCCTCACCCAGTTGCCCGCCCGTCACCCGAAGCTTCAGGGCGCTCAATTTAGGATTCTTCTTCAATTGTATAAACGCATCTGTAAGCAATCCTAATCCCAACGACTCCGTCATCTTCGAAAGATAGCCGATTACCGGCGGGTCGAAGGACAGCGAAGCGCGTCCGCGATCAGACAAATCGATGCCGACAGACACGACGTGCATCTTGTCTTCGGGCACTCCCATGCGCTCACGCATCTCGCGGCCATACCACTCACTCACCGCGACAAACGCGTCCACATCCGCAGCTCGGTCTGACATGGCTTGCCAGCAACGCTTGTCGTAAGGAGGATCGATGCCATCGAGCCACGCCTCCTCATCCTGCAACGTACACACCACGGGCACGCGAAGGCAGCTCTTAATTTCGGCCGCCATGCCCAGCAACAGCGAATTGGATAAATGAACTATATCGGGTTTTTCGTGGTTGACCATCCAATCGAGGAGGCGGTCCAACTCTTTCTTCTGATTACCCATCGCCCCCTCCAGCATCGAAAGCGTCATGGGCCCGAGCCTCGCCGACTCTGTCGATCCTTCCAGCGCCGCGGCCCGCCGCAACATCCACGGCGAGTCGAACAGCTTGTCCAGCCAGCGGGGTGTTTTGCGGAAAATTCCGAATTTCTGCTGGAGGTAGACGTTCACACCGCCAAAAAAGACCGGGACATCCTTGCTCAGGCCGGTCGCGTCGATTAAGATAGGGAGGTATACGGGCACCATAACTACGTCGTGCCCATGGTTTCGCAACGCGCGCACCATATCGACATCGCGCACACAGTTTTGGCAATAGAATGTTCCACCCGTTCC
This sequence comes from Candidatus Hydrogenedentota bacterium, assembly GCA_029937645.1. GTDB lineage: Bacteria > Hydrogenedentota > Hydrogenedentia > Hydrogenedentales > JAPYPO01. The sequence continues at coordinate 1,693 of JAPYPO010000556.1, read as the reverse complement.
TGGGACGATGTAGACAATTTTCATGTTTCTTAACTCGTGCCGTCCTCGCGATTTTGGCGCGTCGTTGCACTCCGAATCGATATCCGATTAGTATGCCGTCTGTGGCTAGAAGATTCCAGAACTTAGGAGTACCAAATGCACACCAGCCCTCGACGAATGACAACATGGATGCCCCTCGCCATCGCCCTTTTGGCTACAGCCGCCGCCACGGCAGACGACTGGGCCAACTGGCGGGGACCGAACCACAATGGAACGTCCGATGAAACGGATTTGCCGACCGAGTGGAGCGACACGGACAACATTCTCTGGTCGGCGACACTGCCTGGACCCAGTTCCTCCACACCGATTGTCTCCGGGGATCGTGTCTTTGTCTCGTCAAGCGGCGAATCCGAGAAGCAACTCCATGCCCTGTGCTTTGATCGAAGAACGGGCGAACGCCTCTGGGGCAGACTAATCGCGGAGTCGAAATGGGTGCCGCATCGTTCCGGTATGAGCTTGTCATCGCCGGTCACCGATGGAAAACTCGTCTATTTCATATACGGGACTTCAGACTTGTTCGCACTAGATTTTGACGGAAACGAGGTCTGGTCTAAGAACATGGATCGCGAGGTGGGCCCGATCACACCCCTTCACGGCTACGGCGCATCGCCGCTGCTTCACAACGGAAAACTCTACATCCCCATGATCCGCGGGCAGTGGCGCGCCTCGGTTCGTGTTGAGCAAAAATTATATACCGATAAGGATTCATTCATCACCTGCCTCGACGCGGAAACCGGCGACCTTCTTTGGAAAGTCCACAGACCCAGCCATGCCTTTTCGGAGTCTTTCGACTCCTACGCCACTCCGGTGCTCTACAACCACGGCGGCATCGAACAACTCATTTTCCAAGGCGGCGACGTGCTAACCGGTCACAGCGCGGAAACGGGCGAAGAACTATGGCGTCAGGTCTATAATCGGAAGAAGCAAAAGTACTGGCAAATCGTGCCCACGCCCGTGATCGCGGACGACATTATTGTCGCCATGCTGCCAAAAAGCCGGGCCGCATTCGCCTTGCGCCCAGAAGTAAACACACAATACGAGTACGAAGACTCCCTTTGGATTTACACGGAACGCACCACGCATGTTCCGTCGCCCATCTACTACAAGGAGCGGCTCTATATTATAAACGGAGCGCGCCGGACGATAATGTGTCTCGATCCGAAGACAGGCGAGGAAATTTGGAGCGAATACTTGGGAACTAAAGCGCGTATCTGGGCGACGCCCACGGCGGCAGATGGCAAGATATATTGTTTCAGCGAAACCGGCGAGACCATCGTGGTAGCGGCGGATGACACGTTCAAGATTGTCGCGCACAACCCAGCCCTGCCCGGAAACGGAGAAGCCCACTCGTCTATCGCCATCGCCAACGGAAACCTATTCATACGCACCGGAAGCGCTTTGTATTGCGTCGGGGATTAGGAATAAGCGAAGACCTCTCTGTGAAGCCGGTGAAAAAGTAATGCTCGAACCACGAATGGACACGAATTCACACCAATACGAAAAAATTATTAGTGTTTATTCGTGTCCATTCGTGGTTCAAAAATTGCTCGGTGATAACTCTTGGTTTTTCACAAGATTCTCTGTCCCTTTCTTGCGCTGTCTTAAGCCCGGATTTCCCATTTGGAAGAGTCATCTTGAGATCCGCCGGCATCGA
>JAPYPO010000044.1 GCA_029937645.1 Candidatus Hydrogenedentota bacterium | reverse complement strand
GCTTCAATCTCATTGGCTCCGGTCGCCGACGGGTCCATATGGGTAATCTCGGATAGAACTGACGCATGAGGAAGGAGGTGGATCGGTCGTCCACCATCCAGAGGCTGGCGACGATGGAGGGGACTCCCGCGTAGAGAAAGCTTCGGGTAAGCCCCATCAGTTCGTTCCCGGACGTTAATTCACCGAGCGCGCTGTTGCATGCACTCAACACGACGAGCGAGGCCGTCAGGTCGCAATCGAATACTTCGCCGGCATGAAGGTAACCGTCGTTTTCTGCGTCCGGCGCGAGTCGCAACGAGGTCAGCATGGGATCGTCCAGATTCAACTCGCCGTGGCATGCGAAATGGAGAACGTCGTAGTCCACGCCTTGAAGTTTCACCACCGCTTCCGTTGCGGCGTCGCCGGCGTACACATCCACCTTCGAGAAGAGGCCCTCGATTCCGTTGACCTCATTCTCGGCATGGACGAGGCGGAATGCCGGGTTCTTCAGGTTCGGATTGCCGAGGGCGAGCACCGTCTCGCGTTCGTATCTATTCTTGTCCAGACAAAATTTCAGCACGCTGGCGCTTGGTGTGTAGGCGACCGCGAAATCCTCCACCAGGAATCGCCCGTCCTTCTTCAGCGCTTCAAAGGGCAGGTAATTTAGGTAGCTGTCCGCTGAGATGTAGAGGAGTTTCGTGTCGAGGTAGGGGAGAACAGGCGCGATCAGTAGATCGTACAAATACTCGACGTGATCCTCAAAGGAGACGTCGGAGGGAGCCGGCGATTGGGCGCCGGTATCCAACTCAAGCGACAGGTCCCTGGTTGCTCCCGCATCGATCCCTAAGGATTCGCGGAAGGCGATTATCCGTGGGCGAATCGCCGATTCTTCAATTTCATGATCGGCCCACGCATGGATCCCGTCCTTCTTCAGGACGAGGATGGTCAAGCCTTCGTCTCCCCCAAGTACGTAGCTAACCAACGTGAAGTCTTCCGCCATCGCTTGCAGCTCTTCTGGTGTATTCGCGTCGACTTCGGTGAAACTCTGAACCTGATGCTCCGCCATGCTGACGTCCTCGGTCAGGCGCTTGTGTTTTGTTTGCTCGATGCTCAGCGTCCGTTCCAAACTGCGAAGTTGCTCGGTATCTCCCTTGCCTTCTTCCTCCAAAATTTGTTGCTCGACTTGCCGGACTTTGACTTGCGCGACTCGGCGGTCGCGCCGTTTCTCGCGGGCCTCGGCCTTACCATTCTCTAGAGGCTTTCCAGCCAATAGGTCGAGCAGGGCTCGTCCCTTGTAGCGCTCGGAAAATTCGAAGGCCTTCGTATAATCGGAGTCGGTCGCCTCCGCCTTGAGCATCGCTGGATGGATAAGTGCGTCCGCGTACGTGTTCCGCCAAGTGGATCCGCCTACCGTCCGGCGATATCCATCGAGGCCGAGCATGGCCCGCGCCTGATCGAATTTCTCTGTTGCTATTTCTCCATACCGGATGGCCTCGTCGTAATCACCCTCTTTGCGCGCTATAGAGCTCAGTCTATTGAAAAGGCCCACCGATCCCATAATGAGCAAAGAGTTTTTCGTGGTTCGATATAAGTCTTCTGTTATCTTGTATAACCTCTTGGATTCCTCGTAGTCTTTTTCGACGAATTGGAAATAGGCTTCCGTCTTGATAATACTTGCAAAGGCGCAGTTGTCTGTTGTGCCGCCTTCGGGGATATACTTCGCCATGGCTTCGCGGGCCGCTATAACGCGACTGTCTTCCAATCCATATAGGCTATTAAGGGTAGAAGCTTTGTCGGCGAGTGCATGCTCGGCCATGTGTTGATGGTTGCCGGCTAGCGCGTACTCCTCCTGGTTCTCGTGCGCGTGAAGCGCCTTTTCCAGAAACTCCTCTTTTCTTGATTCATGCTGCAGGGAGAGATAGTGGTAGTGGTGCGCTACCGACTGATACGCAAAGGCCACTTGGCTGAGATTGTCAGCCAATTTGTAATGCTTAACGGAAAGCAGCCCGTATTCCAGGGCTTGATCGTAGTTTCGAATGTAACCTTGAAACTGGCCCATCGTCATATAGCACCACCCAAGGTTTCGATGATTATTCGGGTGAGACACTTCGACGGCCCTCTTATATTCCGCCGCAGCGCGACCCGGTCGATTCTCTTCTCGATGACGGTTTGCAAGATTAAAGTGGGCGTAGAAAGCGTCACGCCCAGGTTCTTCCAACGTAAGTTCTACCGTGTATTCCAAATAATCCTTTGTGCTCGACCGTTCGCCTCGGGGCGCCAGCTCAACTGCCCGTTCCATACTGGCTACCGCCGCCTCGTAGTCGCCCATCAGTCGTTGTGAATCTCCGAGCCTGAGCCAGTAGTTGTAGTCATTGGGTGCCTGCTCCGTGGCCAGGAGGAATTGTGGAATAGCATCCTCGTAACGACCGAGATCTCTGTAGGTAATGCCCATGCCGTTCTTGGTCGCCGCGTTGTCCGGGTCGAGAGCGAGCGCGACATCGTAGGCTTCCATAGCTTTCTCGTTGCGACCGGTCTCTCGAAGCGCATAGCCTAGTTTCCGATAGACCTCTGCATCCGCGCCGCCTGCTTCAACGAGCGCCTCGAAATACTTGACGGCCATCCTATACTTCTTCTCATCACCTTCCTTCCACGCCCAATCGGCATAGGAAGAGCCGAGCGCGCGCAGAAGGGTCTCGTTCTTCGGCTCCAGTAAAAGGCCAGCGTCCAAGATGATGATCGCTTCGTAGCGGTCGCCTCGATCCCAAAGTTCCTGGGCTAATTCGACGCGGGTGTCGGCATCGGTGGGGTTAGCCTCCAGCGCGCTCCGCAGAGCCTCTTCGGGCGAGGAACCACAACCGAGTAGCAATTGGGCGAAGGCGCCGATTAGCAATACGGAAAGTGGACCCATTAATTGCCGCGTCACATAAGGCATCAAAACATCTCCTGTTTTTCGGAGCACGAGTATAGTTGGAATATCCCAGCGATCACGGTATACGAATACCTTCGTAGAGTCAAGAGGAACTTTTTTGAAAGAAGGGGTTGACAACTACGAATATCTTCGTATATAGTTCTCGTCAGTAGTCATCCCGATAGGAGGGTCGATGTCATGCGGAAAAAACCAGCACCTAGACCGACCGATGCAGAATTGGCCATCCTTCGCGTTCTGTGGAAACTGGGCGCTTCGACGGTTCGTGAAGTGCACGAAGTACTTAACAAGACGCGTCCCACCGGCTACACGACCGCTCTCAAACTGATGCAGATTATGCATGAGAAGGGGCTTATCTCGAGGGATGAGTCGGCCCGCGCTCACGTCTACCGCACCTCCTTGCCCGAAGGCCAAACCCAGCAATCGCTGGTCCGGGATTTATTGGACCGGGCCTTTGGCGGTTCCGCGCAACAGTTGGTCATGAGGGCACTCCAAGCGAAAAAGACTTCTCCGGAGGAACTCGCCGAGATTCGCCAATTGATCGAGGAGTTGGAGGCGAAGAACCGGGAGGATTCGAAATGAACGTGATTGAAATTATCGAGTCGCATTTCCTGATTCACCGCATGGGGTGGGTCTTGGTGTATTTTATTCCGCAGGGGATCGCCGTCGCGGTAGCGCTTTTCTTGGCCTTGGCGATGCTACGCCGCCACACGGCCGCGGCGCGCTACGCGGCGGCGTGTACGGCTTTTCTTCTCATGATACTGATGCCGATCATGACGTTTTCGTTCGGAACGTTTCCGGCCAGTTCGACTCCGGAGGTAAGCCCCGGGCTGTCCACGCAAGCCGACGAGATGCGCGTCGGCGAGATACGCGCCGCTGGCATCGAAGACGAGCGGGCAGCCCAGACGACTTCCACGCCTTCAATCGCTCAGGCCGTCGTGGCACCACATGACGGAGATCGGGCGTTCAATACGCTTGAGCCCCTGTTCCCATGGCTGGTATTAGGGTGGCTGACAGGTGTTGCCGCGCTCGGGCTCAGGTTATTGGGTGGTTGGGCGCATGTGCGGGGCTTCGCACGCACGATGGTGTCGCCCGTATCGGCGGAATGGCAAGAGAAGTTTTCGGCGATCGAGCGCCGGCTGGCAATCTCTCGGCCCGTGCGCATCATGGAGTCCGGCCTCGCCCAGGTACCGGTCGTTTTCGGTTGGCTCCGCCCGGTAGTTCTTCTCCCTACGAGTGTGTTTATGAGACTCTCCCCTGAACAACTTGAGACGATTCTCGCCCACGAGTTGGCCCACGTCTTGCGCAGAGACTATCTGGTAAACCTCATGCAAACCCTTGTCGAGACGCTGCTCTTTTATCACCCAGCCGTATGGTGGGTATCCCACCGGATCCGTGTCGAACGAGAGTATTGTTGCGATGATTTGGCCTTGGCCGCCTGCGGCAACGTAGTAACATACGCGAAGGCTCTTGCGGAGTTGGAAAGTTCGCGAACCGCGACACTGGAACCGGCCTTGTCCGCCGTTGGAGGATCGCTTCGGCATCGGATTCAACGCTTCGCACAGACGCCCCACGATGGCACGATCCGATCAGCCTGGCTGCCCGCATCAGGAATCACCCTGGCCACGGTAGTCGTGTTCGCGTCGGCAGTATATCTGACCGGTTTTACGCCAAATATCGAGACGGCCTCGGCCACCGTCGCTCAACGCGAGAACACGCCTGCCGCGCCCTCCCAAGAAGAAGCCAGCGCCCCTGCCGAGGCGGCGGACAACTCGGGCCTCTCCGAACCTTCCATTGCGCAAACGGCGTTGCAGCCGGTCGGGGTCGCGGTCGTAGAGTTCAGCCGCGTGGGATCAAAAGAGACCCTCGGTGAGACGAGTGCTCAACTCTACGAATTGGTTACGGAGGCCCTGGCGGACGCACCCGGCATTCGCCTCGTGGAACGCGAAAAATTACGGACTGCTGTCGCCGAACTCAGGCTCAGCCAGTCGGGTTTAGTTGATCCATCGACCGCATCGCAAGTAGGCCGCATCATCGGGGCGCGAATATTTGTCGTGGGGAAAGTGATGAAGCTTGGCTCGGAGTGGGTAGTCACCGTGCGGCTGATCGACACGCTCACGACGGAAGTCGCAGGGCTTCGAGTTGTCGTCGGCGAAGACCAGGGGGTGTTGTCACTGGCCGATGCGACGGGTGACAAGATCGTCGCGAAAATAAAATCGCTTGGTTCTTCCCGAATAGCCTCCGCCGATAGCGGTGGGGTTGACCCCCTGATTGCCGCGTTGCGTGCGGAATTTTCTCAACTCGAACTACCCACGCTGGCGGTCTGTATTCCCGAATCCCATATCGGCACTTTCGTGCCCGACCCGGCAGCCGAGAACGAATTGATCTCCATCTTGACTCAGGCAGGTTTTCGCGTCAAAGACCTCTCCACGTTGATGAAGAACGAAACCTCCGGAGGCTGGTTAAATATCCTATTCGGGAGGGAGGAGGCCGAAGGCAACGGCGCGATTCGGGTGAATGCCGGTATCCGGTCGGCCTCCGATTTGATGCATGACGAACGCATCGCGCGCATTAAGGAGAACGTCGATATATTTATCGTGGGCGAAGCCTTCAGCGAGCACGCGGGAGAACAGTTTGGTTTCGAATCCTGTCGAGCCCGGGTTGAGTTAAAAGCCATCGACACGAAATCGGAAGCCATCGCCTCGGCGCGAAGCCAGCACGCGGTCGCGGCCGATGTGGCCGAGTTCATCGCCGGAAAGAAAGCCCTGCGTAGCGCCGGGAAACAACTGGCCCCTCACCTCGCCCGGGATCTGGCCGCCTATTGGCAGAAGCAGGGAACCGGTGTGGCCGAATCGGCGAAAAATTAATGGCCGCCCTTCTCCTGAGTACGCTCATATTATTCATGCAGGATTCCGTGGACGGGCTGCGCGAACCCGACGAGTTGCTCGCCGAAATCGCGTCTCTGGTCGAGGAGAATCTCGACCTTGTGGGCGGCAATACCTTGGTCGTGTTGCCCTTTCCCTATACCGATGGGATCAAATCCATCGAGGGATCGCTTATCTCCGACCGGGTTGTCACCATGCTCACGGAACGCGGCCTCGCGCGTGTGCTGGATCGGGCTCTCATCGATCAAGTTATGGAAGAGCAAAAGTTGAGCGCCATGGGCTTCGTCGACCCCGCCTCCTCGGTCATGATAGGGAATCTTCTGGGGGCAAGGGCCATCCTATCCGGATCGGTGACAGACAGCGGGGAGACTATCGAAATCCACATTCGGCTCGTCAACGTCGAAACCGACGAAGTCGTAGCAACGCTTCGACGCCGCACGCGAAAGACCGTTAAGAGCTTCATCAGCCCGCTGTGGTCCGAGATTGAGCGTGTCAAAAAAGAGAGCCCGAGCTTCACCATTCGCTTCTGGGGCGACGCCGACGAGCGCCCGACTGATATGCCGGGATACCGAATTGGCGATTTCGCTCAGTTCCATTTCGAGGCCGACCGCGATTGTTTTGTAACCATATTCGATTTCACCACCAGCGGTTCCATCCACATCCTCTACCCAAACTCCTTTACGAAGGATAACAAGGTAATAGGGGGTCGCCAATATACCTTTCCGGATGATCAGGCCGGGTTCAAGATACGCGTCAAGGGGCCGCCGGGCATCGAACGCCTGAAGCTCTTCGCGACTACGAAAAACATCCCCCTTTTCGAAGAGGACTACGCGCAGGAATCCTTCCGTTCGGTGACCGAGGAAAGCTACAGTGTGTCCCGAGACCTCCAGGCCGTCATCGATTCCTTAGAGAAAAACGCCTGGGCGGAATCGCAACTCGAGTTTCGAATCGAACAGACGCTGCGGGGCGCTGAGGGCCGCTGAGGGCCGCTAAATCCGGCTTCCGCCGAGATCCGTCATTGCGATACGGACCGAGTCGCAGTCTGGGTAGCGTTTACTCGGGTCTTTTTCCAATAGCTTCATGATGATATCGCCAATCCTCTGTGGGATCAGAGGATTGACGATATTCGGGTGGATGGGTTCAACCTGCAGGTGACACATGTAGAGCTTTTGATAATTATCCACTTCAAAAGGGACTTTCTCCGTGAACATGAGGTACATCATGACGCCCAGCGAATAGAGGTCGCTTAGGTGTGTGGCTTTCTCCTTGCGGATAATTTCGGGCGCGACGTACATGGGGGTAAATTGCTCTTGTATCGCTTGGCTGTCGAAGACGCTGAGGAGATAGCTGCTTCCACAGAGGGAAAAGTCGCAGATTTTGACCTGGCCCTTCCGGGTAAATAAGACGTTCGCCGGCTTGAGGTCGTGGTGCGTAAACCCATTTTCGTGGAGATACCCCAGGCCATTGCAAATCTGCGTGGTAATGACAATTCGTTCCCGCATGTTGTAGTCGCGATTATCGAGATACCACTTCAGATCCGGGCCGTCCACGTATTCCAGTACCAGGGCTTCGCCGTCTTTCCCGGAGATAAATTCGCTGATGTTTACGACATTTGGATGGGATAGCTTTCGGAATTTATTGGCGGTCCGCTTCAAGTCTTTCATGTGCAGTTTATTGCGAAAGAAATTTGCGCGGAAGAGCTTCACGGCGACGATATTTCCCGATTTCGGATCCATGCCCCGGTACACCGTTCCCGTGCCGCCCGTGCCGAGCATGACGTCGACACGATATTGATAGATGCTTGGCCTGTCGGCTTTTCTTGGAAATTCCTGTTCCATGGTGGGTTAGTGTACGTCCTCTGGATTAAGGTGAAGATCCACGGCGGGCGCGTCGCCCCACAGGCCATCCAAATCATAAAACTCCCGTGTGGAATCACGGAAAACATGCACGATTATCGTGCCGTAATCCACGATCACCCAGCCACCGGAGAGCGCGCCCTCCACATGCAGGGGATTCACACCCACCACTTTCAACCCGTCCTTCACGCCATTGACCACAGCCTTAAGTTGAGGCTCGTTCTTCACCGTAGCGAATAGGAGGCAGTCGGCGATGAGCGTCAGGCCGCGCACATCGTAGGCGACCAAATCAATGGCTTTGAAACTGGCGGCTATGTCCGCGATGCGGAGAACATCGGGGAGAAAGTCCGCTTCAGCCGGCGCGTCCTTCTTGACAAGTTTTACCACAGGTTACTCCTGGCTTAGCGCGTCCGTGAGGATCTGGTTAATAAGTTTCGGATTTCCTTTACCCTTCGTCGCTTTCATGGCCTGTCCTACAAGAAACCCGATAGCCTTCTTGTTGCCATCCCGAAATTCCTGAGCCGGGCCTGGGTGATCGCGTATGATTGCCTGGGCCAACTCTTCGAGTTCCGCGGAGTCGCTTATCTGGACGAGGCCGCGCTCCTCGACAATGGCCTTGGGATCGCCTCCCGATTCAATCAGGTCCGGCAGTAGTTCCTTTGCGATTGTGCCACTTATGGTGCCATCGCCGATCAGCCCAATCATACTCGCCAGGGCTTCCGGCTTCATCTTGCAGGCGGTGATGTCTGACTTCCGTTCGGCCAGCGTAGCCAGAATTTCGCCCGTAATCCAGTTTGCCGCCTGTTTCGCGGGCGCCCCGGCCACGACCGCCGCATCAAAATAGTCGGCCAAGTCTTTCGTCATCCCAACGACGCCCGCATCGTATTCGGAAAGGTCGAGATCCTCGCGGAACCGCCGTTTTCGGGCCTGCGGCAATTCAGGAAGGGACTGGCGAATTCGCTCCTCCCACGCGTCGTCTACCACGACCGGCATCAGATCGGGATCCGGGAAGTAGCGGTAGTCGTGGGCTGATTCCTTGACCCGTTGCGAGACGGTAATCCCGCGATCTGCGTCCCAACCACGAGTTTCCTGGACAACGGCTTCACCCGAATCGAGGGCTTTCACTTGACGCTTAATTTCGAACTCGATCGCCTTCCGCACCCCGCTGAACGACGCGACATTCTTGACCTCCGTCTTGACGCCCAGGGTCGTCGATCCCTTGGGTCGAACGCTGATATTGGGCTCGGCACGGAGGGAGCCTTCCTCCATATTGCAATCGCTTACGTTCAGATACTCAAGGATCTGCTTCAATGCCGTCAAGTATGCGAACGCTTCGTCCGCGCTGAAAATATCCGGTTCCGTCACGATCTCAAGAAGGGGCACGCCGCAGCGGTTGAAATCGACACCGCTGATGCCCCCGCCAATCGTATGCGTGTTGCGGGCGGTGTCCTCTTCCATGTGCGCCCGCGTTATGCCTACGCGTTTAGACGCTCCGTCGACCTCGATATCCAGATACCCATCGTGACACAAGGGCAAATCGTACTGGCTGATTTGGTAGGACTTCGCCAAATCGGGATAAAAATAATGCTTCCGGTCCATCTTCGACCAGCGGGAGATCGTACAATTCAACGCGAGCCCCACGGCCATCGACGCGTCCACCATGGCGACATTCAGCACAGGCAGGACGCCCGGCATCCCCAAGCAGACGGGGCACACATTCGAGTTGGGCGGCGAATGAAAGTTGTTGAGGCAGGCGCAGAACACCTTGGATCGCGAATTGATTTCAACATGGACCTCAAGGCCGATTACCGGTTCGTATTCCATCCGTCCGTTCCCTTAGCCCAGCGGGGCAGGCCCCAGTGTAGGCGCGCCGCTTTTCTCGTAGGCGTATGCCGTCCGGATGAGCGCCGCCTCGTCGAAGGGCTTTCCCAAGAGTTGCAACCCGACCGGCATGCCGTTCGAGGCGAGCCCACACGGCATAGACAGCCCGGGGATTCCCGCGAGGTTTGCCGAAGTTGTAAAAATATCCCCCAGATACATTTGCAGCGGATCGTCCATTTTTTCGCCAAACTTGTACGCAGTGGTCGGCGATGTGGGCGTAGCGATAACATCGCATCGCGTAAAGGCCTCGTCAAAATCGCGGCGTAATAGTCCGCGGGCCTTCTGGGCCTTCAGGTAGTACGCGTCGTAATATCCGCTCGACAAGACATACGTTCCGAGGAGGATTCGGCGTTGCACTTCCAGGCCAAACCCTTCCGATTTACTCAGGCGGTACAGGTCTTCTACAGACGCGGCGTCGGGATGGCGGTAGCCATAGCGCACACCATCGAAGCGCGCGAGATTCGAGCTGGCCTCCGCCGTGCAAATGATGTAGTAAACAGCGATGGCGTATTCCGTGTGAGGCAGAGAGATTTCGACAAGCTCCGCGCCTTCGCCTTTCAGGGCCTGCAGAGCCGCATCGACCTGTTTGCCGACCTCCCCGTCGAGCGCATCCGTAAAATATTCTTTGGGCAGTCCGATACGCGACCCCGATACACCGTCGCGCATCGTGGACGAATAATCTGGTACCGGCAGATCGGCTGAGGTCGCGTCGCGGGGATCCTTGCCTGCGATAGCGGCCAGAATCAACGCAAGGTCTTCGGCGTCCTTCGTGAAGGGCCCGATTTGGTCTAGCGACGAGGCGAAGGCGACTAAGCCGTACCGGGAGACGCGGCCGTAGGTCGGTTTCATGCCGAGGCAACCGCAAAAACTAGCGGGAAGGCGAATCGATCCGCCCGTGTCCGATCCGAGGGTAAAAGCTGCTTCGTTTGCCGCGAGACACGCTGCGGCGCCGCCGCTGGAACCACCAGGAACCCGGTCCGAATCCCAAGGGTTGCGCGTGACCTTCACCGCGGAATTTTCGTTCGTCGAACCCATGGCAAACTCATCGAGATTCAGCTTACCCAACAAAACGGCTCCCGCGGCGTCGAGTTTTTCGACCACGGTCGCATCGTAGGGGCTTTCGAAATTCTCCAGCATCTTGGAGGCGCAGGTGGTTCGGCCTTCACGAGTACACAGGTTGTCTTTAATCGCGACGGGCACGCCCGCGAGCGGGCCTGGATTCTGTCCTGCCGCGATCGCCGCGTCGATGGCCTCTGCCCGCGCACGGGCGGGTTCGCGCCAGACGTCCAGGTAGGCATCCACCTTCGGCTCCACCGACTCGATGTGGGCCAGGTAGCTCTCCGTGACCTCGCGGGCGTTGGTATCGCCCGAGCGAATGCGGGCAGTGGTCTCGTGCGCGGAAAGGCGAAATAACTCGGCACTCATGAACTACTCCCCATCGAGAATCTTGGGGACAAGAAAATACTCGCCATCCGTTTTCGGCGCATTCTTGAAGGCGTCTTCCTGCGAGAGGGATTCGCCCACCGTATCCTCGCGGTAGACATTTGTCACATCGAGCACATGCATCATCGGTTCAACACCCGATGTGTCCAGCCTCTCGAGTTGGTCAATGTACTCCAGAATGCTCCCAAGATCCCGCGCCATGGCCTCACGCGTCTCAGGGTTCAGCGTGAGATGCGCCAGACCAGCGACATAATCAACATCTTCGAGGGTAATCTTTGCCATAAAGCGCCTTTATTGGAGGGTAATTGAGGGTCATACGAGCGCAGATCGTATCATAAGCCCGGTACCGATTGCAGAAATGTCAACACGCACAAAAAAGGCTACCAACTATTATATGCCTAAGTCGGTAGCCAATAATGCTTTATATGGTGCGCGAGGCGGGAATCGAACCCGCAAGCCCAAAAAGAGCACTAGATCCTTAGTCTAGCGTGTCTGCCAATTCCACCACCCGCGCACGGTCAGTACGATACCGTAATATCGCGTGGATTTTCAAGGAAGCCGTGTGAGTCACCGGCATCTTCATGCCCTGCTCGCTCGTGCTGTAGCTTCTCGGGGGTCAAATGCAGGGTTTATTTGGGTGGAGTGAACGCGCTAGTATGATGTGCGCAACTCGTGATCATGGCGATGCCCGTTGCCAGCCGTCGCTGTGCAATAGGGTGACTGAAACGAATTGCGGATACAGGGCGAATTGTGGATTCAGGGCACAGGCCAACGTTCTGACGCTGGCGAAAGGGAGCGACCCGTGAATATCTCCATCGAATACTGCGCAAAATGAAACTACCTTCCTGAAGCGGCCAGTTTGGCCGATGCAATCAAGAAGAAACATGGTATTGACGCTGAGCTTATCAAGGGAAGCGGCGGGAATTTCATCGTCATCGCGGATGGAGTTCAGCTTTTCTCGAAGAAAGAAGTGGGGCGATTTCCCCAGAATAGCGAGATTCTTGAGAAGTTGTAACGCGTAGGGCTGTGACCGAGCAATCCGGTGTGTTCAGCGCAGCCTTGAAGAGACCCTCGAAGTGGAATATAATTAGGGAAAATTTGGATCGAAAGTCGATCTCCCATGGAGGGCTGCTCGTCTGGAACTTTAGGCCGGTGGGGGGTATGTACAATGGGGTGCGGATCGCCTTCGGGCGATAGCTTACCGTTTTTTGAATTACTGGAAAGGTTCATCCCGTGAGCAATGAGTCCGGCACTGTAACGGCCGAGGAATACCCAAAACATCTAAGAGAAGTGATCGCGATCATTCCCGAATCGTGCTACAAGAACTCCGCCTGGAAAGGCTTGTTTTACGTTTTTCGGGATTTGGCGATATATTTCGCGATGGTGGCGGCGCTCCTATCAACCGACAACATCTTGTTTTTGATCCCGTTGTGGGGTCTGGCGGGCCTCGCGGTATCTGCCCTGTTTGTGCTCGGGCACGACGCGGGGCACAAGGCCCTATTCAAGAAACGCTGGCTATGCGACTGGGTGGGCCGCATTACGATGCTTCCCTCGTTGCACATATACTCGGCGTGGATCTTAGGACATAACCGTGTTCATCACGGGTTCACGGTGCAACAAGAACGCGATTTCGTCTGGCATCCGTTCAGCCCCGAGGAGTACGCAAACCTGTCGCGCTTACAGAAGCTGGCGCATCGCTTGGAATGGTCGTGGCTCGGGGCGGGCATCTACTATATGGTACGGGTGTGGTGGAAGCGGATGATTGCCTTCAGCGCGCCTAAAAAATGGCTGCGCGACATCAACCACGACCGGCGTTTTCTGATCGGCGGCGTGGCGCTGGGGATGCTCTCCTACTACCTCTTTGCCCTGTTCTTCAAGGACATGAGCGGCTGGATGACGCTCGCTTACGCCAGTTGGCTCGTCGTGAAAGTCATGCTGATTCCCTGGCTTCTATTCAACTACGCAATCGGAGCCATCGTGTACTTGCACCATATCAATCCCGAGCTGAAATGGCACGCGCAGGAATCGTGGACGAGGTTCAAAGCGCAGATGGAAGGCACCATGATTTTTAGAGTGTCGCCCCGCTTCCTGAATTTCTTCTTGCACCACATCATGATTCATGTTCCGCACCACGTCGATGCGCGCATCCCCTTCTACAACCTGGAAAAGGCCGCCGATCATATCCACGATCATTACCCGGGAATCGTGAGGGATGTCCCTATTCGCCTCCGTGATTACCTGCGGACGACCCGCCTGTGCAAACTCTACGACTTTGAGAAGGAGCGGTGGGTCGACTACAGCGGCCGATACGCCTCCTCATCCTCGTCCGCCGCACACGGATAGCCTCCACCACACACGATAGCCTCCACCACACACGATAGCCTCCACCACACACGATAGCCTCCACCACACACGGATAGCCGTGCGCGCTGATCATCAGAGGCGTTTCCAGGTTCCCGCAATGGCTGTTGGAACTGGCGCACAATCAGGTTATGTTGCACAACGACAATCAATCAGACAGCTGAAAAGGCGGTTTCATGAGACTACATTTGCCACGTTTACGATTGCTCACAATTTGCCTGGTGCTTTGTGCGTTCACGTCGACAACACTATGCTTTGCCGCCGATCGTCCAAACTTCGTCTGGCTGATTTCCGAGGACAACTCGAAACATTACCTGAAACTCTTCGACGAAAACGGTGCGGAGACACCGCATATCGCAAAACTGGCGGAGGCCGGACTCCTCTTCGAGCATGCGTTTTCGAACAGCCCGGTATGCAGTGTGGCTCGGTCGACGTTGATTTCCGGTTGCTACGCGCCACGGATTGGGACGCAGAATCACCGACATTCCGTTCTTGTACCGCTACCCGGCGACTTACGGATGTTCCCGTCGTACCTCCGCGATGCGGGCTACTACACGACGAACAAGGATAAGAAAGACTACAACGCCATCGAGGGCGAGGGGGTGTGGGACGAATCGTCGAACAAAGCAACATGGCGCGATCGCCGGGATGAACAACCGTTTTTCCACAAGCAGACCTTCGCCACTTCGCATGAAGCGTCACTGCATTTTCCGGAAGAGGCGATGAAAAGCGAGAAGACGAAAACCGACCCTGCGTCAATTGTGCTTCCTCCCGATCACCCCGACACGGCAACCTTCCGGTACACCTACGCGCGGTATCACGATCGTATCAAGGCGGTGGACCGTCAGATTGGATCGGTCATCGACCAACTCGACACAGACGGACTGCTCGAGGACACATTTATCTTCTACTTCGGCGATCATGGCGGGGTGCTGCCGGGGAGCAAGGGGTTCGCGAATGACCGTGGGTTGCACGTGCCGCTGGTGGTTCGGATACCCGAAAACTGGAAGCACCTGGCCGGCGGAGCGAAACGTGGCTCGCGTGTGGAGGGCTTCGTCAGCTTCATAGATTTTGGACCCACACTGCTGAATCTCGCAGGAATTGATGTACCCGACGCTGTGGACGGCCTCCCCTTTCTCGGCGAGGGTGTGGACATTTCAGAAGTGAATTCGCGCGACGAGGCGTTCGGCTATGCGGACCGGTTCGATGAAAAATTTGACCTCGTCCGCACACTGCGCAAAGGAAGATTTGAGTACGTCCGCAGCTACCAGCCGTTCAACTTCGATGGACTCCAAAACAACTATCGCTACATCAATTTGGCCTATGCCGAGTGGCGAGACCTCTATCGGGATGGAAGGCTGAACGCGGTGCAGCGGCGGTTTTTCGAACGGCGCGCTCCGGAAGCGCTTTACGATATCGAAAACGACCCGTACGAAACGAAGAATCTGGCCGGCGATCCCGCCCATGCCAAAACGCTGACTGATTTGCGCGATCGTCTGGCGAAAAAGGTCAAAGAGCTGCCGGACCTGAGTCTGTATCCGGAGAGCATGCTGGTCGAGGAAGCCTTCAAGAGCCCGGTAACTTTCGGGCAGACTCACCAAGATGCCATCGCCAGACTCGTGGACATCGCGGACTTGTCTCTTCTTCCGTTTACGGAAGCGCGAGAGGGGATCGAAGCGGCGCTTGAATCACAAAATCCGTGGGAACGCTACTGGGGGCTTATCGCCTGTAGCAGCCACGGCGAAGCGGCGAAGGGATTTACGGAAAAAGCAAGGATAGTTGCGGCGAATGACCCTGAACTTCTCGTGCGGGTCCGGGCGGCTGAATTTCTCGGGCTCGTAGGGGCCGGTGACCCGCGGCCCACGCTCATGGCTGCTTTAAAGAGGACGCAATCAGGGGTCGAAGCGGCCTTGATCCTAAATACGGTCGTACTGCTGCGCGACGGCAAGCCAGGATACGACTTTTCGGTGACAGCCGAAGACATCAATCCAGCGGCACGGCACTTTATTCAGGTTCATCGGCGACTGGATTATCTGAAATAGCACGCCCGGGGCAGGACATTATTTTTGGGCCTTTTCCTTTGTCTCGGATCCTTCGTTCGCCTTTAGGATGGACTCCATGAGCTTGTTCCAGATGGCGTAACCTTCCTTGCTCATGTGGAGGCCGTCGTCGACAAACAATTCCTTGCGTGGCATTCCGTCTTCGCCGAGCATCGGCGCATCGATATCAACGTAGCCCAGGTAGGTGTACTTCTTGCTGAATTCGCGGATGAGCGCGTTCGCTTCGCGCATGGGCTTGACCAGATGCCACCGGGCGAGGCTGGGCTTGATGGCGATGAACTGGATCTCCGTCTTGGGCAGGGCCTGGTGGACCATGGCCGCGAAGGCCTTGTAGTCGGCGAATACTTGTTGCGGCGTCTTCCCCCTGGAGATGTCGTTATCGCCCGCGTAGAAGACAACCAGCTTTGGTTGGTACGGGATGAGAATGCGGTCGGCGTAGCGCAACGAATCGGCAACCTCCGAGCCACCAAAACCCCGGTTCGTTGTAACGTAATCGGGAAACGAAGCCGATGTATCCCACATCACGATGCTGGAACTGCCGATGAAGACCGTCCCTCCTTTTTCCGGAGCCTCCTCCGCGTCGGCTGCTTCAAAGGCGGCGATGTTCTTTTCCCAGCGGTCCTCTTGGGCCGACGCGCCAGCGGTCATCAACAACGCGGTGGCGGCGATTATCCCGAAGTGTCTGTAGCCTTTCATGTTCGTTTCCTTCCCAGTAGCTTGGTTGGAGGCGGGTGCAAGCATGACCCGCCGGATTCGGTCACTATACTATCTTTTGGATGCAGTTCTGTTACGACTGCTGAAATTTTTAGAGACCCTTCTTTGCCGTTTCCCTTGGGCTCTTTACCGTTACCCTTCAGCAGTGTACGCTGAAAGCGTTAAATTCCTCAGCCCAGGGTCAGCGCGAAGCACGCCACCCTGGGTTCAGAATGCATCCCGAACTTTTTACCCTGTAAGGGTTACACAGCAACGT
>JAPYPO010000555.1 GCA_029937645.1 Candidatus Hydrogenedentota bacterium | reverse complement strand
GCCCCTTTCTTATCCCAATTTCCCGCGAAGCGGGTTCTGACTCGCAATGACAGGGTTGGTGCGAGATTGCTGGGATTTGTGGGGTGGTGGGATGAAGAGATTGCTGCGTGGTTCCTCTTGTTAACGGGGTCGTTCAGGTGAGGGTGGCGTCTTGAGAACGACTTCCGTCACAGGAGCGACCGGGATAATTGGGGCGTGTAGTATCTTCTGAGCGCCGGCTTGCGGGTACGCTCGCCCTCCCGGACGCGCGTCCGTCACGATCGGGCGTCCGCTTCTTCCCCGCGAATCTCCTGGTATACTGCCCGGAACCATTAACCTGGAAGCGGGAGACCTTATCGCTTATGACTACCTACAACACCCTGCTCGTGGAATACCCCGAGCCCGGCATCGCCGTCGTTACGCTGAATCGTCCCGAGCGCTTGAATGCGATGTCTATGGAACTGATCGAGGAGTATCATGCTTGCTTGACGGCCTTCGAGGATGACCGCAAGTCGCGCGTCGTCATCCTCACCGGCGCGGGGCGTGGCTTCTGTTCGGGCACGGACCTCAAATCCCGCTCGTCGGAGGGCCGGTCGAAGTCCAACATTTCCGCTCAATCGCGCAGTCAACGCCGCATCGCCGATGTGGTCCAGCATATGCGGAGGATCCCGCAACCCATCATCGGCGCGATCAACGGAGTTGCTGCAGGCGGCGGGTTCTCCTTCAGCATGGCGTGCGATATCCGCATCGCCGCCGAGAGCGCCCGCTTCATCTGTTCGTTCATCAATATCGGGATCAGCTCGGGCGATGTGGGCAGCAGCTATTTCCTTCCGCGTCTCCTGGGCCTCAGCCGCGCGGCGGACCTTCTCTACACGGGCCGTCCCATGGAAGCGGAAGAGGCCCTGCGGGTCGGGTACGTGTCGAAAGTCGTCCCGGACGGCGAAACCCTGGACGCGGCGATGGACATCGCCCGCACGATGCTCGGCAAAAGCCCCTTCGGTCTGCGGATGACGAAGGAAGTGCTAAACCTGAGCATCGACGCGCCCAGCCTGGAATCCCAGCTCTATTTGGAGAATCGGACGCAGACGCTCGCGGTGAATACGGGCGATATGCAGATAGCCATCGAGGCCTTTCACGAGAAACGACTCGCCGTATTCCCGCCGGAGGAGGATGTCCAGTAGCCCCCTTTCGACGCGTACCCCGCTGGGTTTGCCTGGTCGGGCATGATATCCTACCCCTTAATGAGCTCAGGCCCCCCGGAATATTCGGGGACGCTAAAGGGTTGACATGAATGGTTTAAGGTGCCAGTCTATTGTCTGGCTGTCAAGCTATAAGGAGAAGTTGCGATGCCACCGACGTATGCGCGTGAAGATGTACAACCGATGATCGACGAACTCATCAATATAGGCGTCGCGTCGTTGACGACGACGGAGGAAGTCGATAAAGCTGTCAAGAAAACGCCCGGAATGGCGCTGGTTGTGGTCAATTCCGTGTGCGGATGCGCCGCAGGAAATTGCCGCCCCGGCGTAGCGTTGGCGCTGCAGAATGATAAGATTCCGGATACCCTCGGCACGGTGTTTGCCGGTGTCGACATGGAGGCCGTGGCCCATGTGCGGGAATTGATGGACGGCGTACCGCCCTCCTCTCCCTGTATCGCCATGTTCAAGGACGGCGAGATTGCGGGTGTACTGGAGCGCCGCCACATCGAGCAAATGACGGCTGCCGATATCGGGACGGCGCTGAAGAAGGCCTTTGATGAACACTGTACCCGCCAAGGCCCTTCGGTCCCGCAAGATGTCTTCGACGAGAACGAGAGCGTGAAGTCTTGCGGCTCCTCGATTCCTCTATACCAAGGGGACTAATCCTTCCTGTTGAAACGATGCAATGACTAAGCCGTGGCGCGATGGTCTCCGGACTTCTCGCCACGGCATTTTTTCTGGATTGATTACCAAACACACACGAGGGAATCGGTGAAGGGCCAATCATTTTTCTTGAAGACCGGCGCCATCATGGGGGGCCTCGCCGTCGTCTTCGGCGCGTTTGGCGCGCACGGCTTGGAAGCACGCCTGAGCGAAGCCATGCGCGCCGTATATGAGACCGCCGTGCGCTATCACTTCTACCACACCCTCGCCATCTTGGCGGTGGGCGCGGGCGCAGCAGGGTTATGGCGAAACGTTTGGACGGCCCGGGCCTGTTGGGCATGGGTAATTGGGACCTGCGTCTTTTCCGGCAGCCTATACGTCTTGGCGATTACTGAGATACGCTGGCTCGGCGCGATTACGCCGATTGGAGGCGTTGCGTTGATCATGGGTTGGCTGTTCATCGCGCTCGCGGCACGAGCGGTTGGGGACGATTCAGAGGGGTAAGTGGCTTTCCTTTTCCGCGCCGCCCTTCCGTCCATTGTGCCATTGCGCCTTTGCCTGAGATTAGAAGTCTCACGCCAGCCCGTCTTTTGTACAGAAATGACCTACATGGGGCCGTAATGATACACTTATGTCAACGAAACTGGCCCGGATGTTTCTCTGAATTTCGCAGCGAGACGGCAGAAACGGTTGGTATGACGAGCGGTCTTCGAAGATATTCGGACTAAAGGCAATAACTTCACGCATGATTATCTGGGGTGACAGAATCAGAATCTTGGCGTGGCGTGGAGGCGTTCTTCTCCCCGCCGCGTTCTTCGTCCTGTTCGGTTACGCCTCCGCCGACACGATCATTGTCGATGGCGAACGCTTCGACGATGTATACATTCGGTCGACGAGTTCGCTGTACATCGTGCTCAAGCCCGACGAAGGCACCTCCATCATATTTCGCCACGACGAAGTCGGCGAGAACGGAATTGAACTTACACAA
>JAPYPO010000554.1 GCA_029937645.1 Candidatus Hydrogenedentota bacterium | reverse complement strand
TGCCCACGGTCCCCGGCAGTGACGGGCTCATCAAGGACGCGGAAGAGGCCCTTCGGCTGGCCAAAGAAATTGGCTTCCCCGTATTGATAAAGGCCAGCGCGGGCGGCGGCGGGAAAGGCATGCGCATCGCCCACAACGATGTCGCCCTTCAAAATGCTGTCAACATGGCTTCGACCGAAGCCCAAGCGGCCTTCGGCGACGGCGGCGTCTACCTCGAAAAATTCGTTGAATCCGCACGCCACGTCGAAGTGCAAGTCATAGGAGACACCCACGGCAAGGTCGTCTCCATAGGCGAACGCGAATGCAGCATTCAGCGACGCCACCAAAAACTAATCGAAGAAACCCCCTCCACCGCGGTAAACGCGTCGCTCCGAAACAAAATGCTACGCGCCGCTCAACGCGCTGCGCGGGCCATAAACTACTCCAACGCAGGCACCGTCGAGTTTCTCCTTACCCCCGACAAACAGTTCTACTTCATCGAGCTCAATGCCCGCATCCAAGTAGAACACCCGGTCACCGAAGAGGTCACCCGCAAAGATCTCGTATGTGAGCAGATCCGTCTTGCCGCCGGTGAACCCCTGGGCTACAGCTCTTTACCGGCCGCAGGCAGTTCCATCGAAGCCCGTATATACGCAGAAGACCCGGAAAACAATTTCGCACCGTCCCCCGGAATCGTTCGGAATTGTCACCTGCCCAGCGGACCCGGAATTCGCGTCGACACCCATTTGTTTGCAGGCTACGAAATTCCGCGCTATTATGATTCCTTGCTGGCAAAGGTGATCTCCTGGGGTGCCGACCGCGACCATGCGATCGAACGCCTCGCTGGCGCGCTCGATGAGTTCAAGATCGATGGAATCAAGACGACCGCTGCATTATGCGCCACCATCTTGCGCAGCGGCCGGTTCCGCCGCGGCGATATCTCGATGGATACGATTGACCATTTTTTGCCTAAACCCAGCTAACGCGCCGTGTGTTCTTGAGCGACGCCTCAGTGTTCTTGAGCAACGCCTCCGGCATTCTTGAGCAAGGCCTCCAAGGCGTGGGGCGATTCATCGTTGGCCGTTGAATCGCCTCGTCGGTTTCGACGCACTGCGAATCGGACAAACAGGAAAATGTCATGATGAGATCCATTCATCTTCTCATAAAGTTTATATGGACGTCCGTAATGCTCGCTGCGGGCGTCTTACTCTTTATGTACCCAATAGGTGAACTCTACGAAGAGTTCGCCCGACTGCTTTCAGGGTTTCTCTATCCGGATTGGGCACGCCCCGCAGTCGGTTCCGCCATCGCAACCCTGGCCCTACTCGCCCTGCTACCCCTCTACCCCACGCGGCGCACACGAAAGAGCGTCTCCTTCGAAGGCACACACGGCGAAGTGACCATCGAGCTTCACCCGGTCGAATCAACCCTCGAGCGCGTCGCCTCCAAGCTCAAAGAAGTAAAAAGCATCCGCATTCGCCTAAAACCACTCGAAAATCAAACCATTCGCGTTATGGCGACCGCTATCCTCCTGAAAGACGGCGACGGCGACGCGCGACAAGTCACCGCGCGAGTCAATAGTTACATCCAGGCGCACACCCGGAAAATATTGGGGCTGCCGGATGTCGAAGTGAAATTGAAAGTAATCCGTTTCATCATCAATATGAAGACCCTCGACCCAAGCCGCCTGCTACTCGAAGCCCCCCAAGGGCCCACCACGGCCGAACTAGCCGGATTGCGCCAGCCCTTGCAGCCCACCGTACACGCCGCCGCCCAAACGGTTGCGGAAGTCGCATCCGCCTACGGAGATGACACCGAATACGAAGAGGTCGAGTACGTCGAATACGAAGAAGTCACCGAGGACCCCATCGCTGAAGGAGAGGACGTCGACGACGAAGAAGCCGGGGGCATCGAAGTAGACAGCCTCGAAGATTTGGTCTCGCAACTCGAAGGCGACGACAGCGAGATACCGGAAGTCGAACTCGACGAATCCGAACAAAGATAGCCATCCGATAGAGAAGGCCTACTTGAGAGAAGGCCTACTTGAGAGAAGGCCTACTCGCGCGTCCCGATTCCTGAGCGACGATACCTACAGCAGGTCTGCCAAAATACTACATTTCAGAGGCGCTTCCACAAGCGATCCAAGGCCAGACAAACCCGAACGCCCGCGATCAAGACTATCATCAATACGGCGAGAGTCAGCAATTCCGAAAAGCTCACCATAACAACCATATCAAGCACCTCCCCGAAACATAGCTCCGGTCAATACAAAAACTATAACATGCTGCACCCGCGTCAGCAACAGCGGCCTTGACCATCGGGGGAGCGGAGTGTGGGGAGGGGCGAGTGAGAATGCTTAGAGTATTTTAACTCAACGTTAAGCCACCGGCTTTGCCGGTGAGAATTCATCAGGCTCTGCCGTCCCGGCGTTCTCCTTGAACCACGAATGGACACCAATGAACACTAATGTTTTCACAATTCGTGTCTATTCGTGTTCATTCGTGGTTCTCTCTCTCAATCCAATTTCCCGCGTAGCGGCTTCCGATTTGCAATGGCAATAGGGTCATTCTGAGCGAAGCGAAGGATCTCTCTTTCACCAACGTCTTCAACTCATTCGAGATCCTTCGGTCCACTCAGCATGAAAGAATGGATCTGTCTAGTTTAGATGCTCTAATTGCAGATCCCCGAGAGATGATTGTCCACCGAACCCATGGGCGCGATATCCACGACGCGGCACGATGAATCGGAATACAAGTCTTTGAATTCCGGTCTCGGCAACTCCCGGCCGTCCGCACCTATTAACCCGGATTTCCCATTTGGAAGAGTCATCTTGAGATCCGCCGGCATCGAT
>JAPYPO010000553.1 GCA_029937645.1 Candidatus Hydrogenedentota bacterium | reverse complement strand
GTCGTAGACTCCGGAAATAGTGGTCTTGGTTTTCATACTAGACTTCGTTGCCTTGTGGTTACGGCGCCTAATTCGACCGTCTCGGAGGTGGGATAGTAAGCGAATTCGAGAGCGCCTTCAATTCCTTGCTACGAATAGGAAAGTGCAACGTGGAAAGAAGAGGGAGGGAAAATACTTTCTCCTATCGTTGAGCCAGCGGATATTCCTGTCATCCTGTCAAAGAAAGAATCTCGCTGATTCGCCGTGGTAATATGGATCAATGCTCACAATCCCCTCTCCTGCCTCTTCAGCAACCCACACAGAAGCCGACACCCCATGACGCGCATCTATGTGGATGCTGATGGCTGTCCTGTAAAGGATGAGATTTACCGTGTGGCGAAACGGCATGAGATTCGCGTAACGCTTGTCGCGAATTCGTGGATGCGCACACCGGACGATCCCGACATTGAACTTGTGCAAGTTGACGACGGATTCGACGCGGCCGATGATTGGATCGTCGAACAGGTCGATGCCAATGAAATCGTCGTGACGGCGGACATCCCCCTGGCTGCTCGGTGTATCGAGAAAGGCGCGCACGTGTTGGGGCCGAAGGGGCGTGTCTTTACCGAAGACACGATTGGCGGCGCGCTGGCCAATCGCGAGGTCGCCTCGCAATTGAGAGAGCATGGTATGATGACGGGCGGCCCTGCGCCCTTTGGAAAGAAGGACCGATCCCGTTTTCTCCAACAACTTGACGTAACCATCCACGCGTGCCGCCGCGCCACGTAGCCGGAAGCGGTCCCTATCCGTTCTGGCTTGATGACGCGCTACCTCGGACACGCACTACGAGGAGACCCCGTGAAAAAAAATCGATTTGGAAATGATGGCGAACTGGAAATCAGTGCGCTGTGCCTCGGCACGATGAACTATGGAAGCCGCGACGACGATGCCACGTCGTATGACATGTTGGACCGCTATGTCGCCGGCGGCGGCAACTTCCTCGACACGGCAAATATGTACGCCAGCTGGGTCGAGGGCGGCCAGGGCGGCGAATCGGAGACGCTGCTCGGCAAGTGGATGAAGGATCGCGGCAACCGTGATCAACTGGTCATCGCGACGAAAGTGGGGTTTGCCTATCAGGATGTACCCACCTCTTCGAGTGCGAAAATTATCGAGCAGGAGGTTGAAAAGAGCCTCAAGCGTCTCGGTATCGACACGCTCGATCTCTACTACACGCACAGCGATGACCGGGACACACCCCTCGAAGAACAACTCGGAGCGCTGGACAGGCTGGTCAAGGCGGGCAAGGTTCGTTGCATCGGCGCGAGCAACATCAAGGCCTGGCGGATCGAGGAGGCGCGCTGGACCAGCCTCAACAACGACTACGCGCGTTACGCCTGTGTGCAACAGCGTTTCACCTATCTTCGACCAAAAGTTAACGCGGATTTCGCGCATCAGCGGTCCGTCAACGACGACTTGCTCGAATACTGCGGCCATCATAAATTGCCGCTGCTTGCGTATTCGCCCTTCCTCCGAGGTGCCTACACCCGCGACGACCGGCCCCTGCCTGAGCAATACCAACACGCCGATTCCGATGCCCGTATGAAAGCGCTGAAGTCCGTTGCGAAGGATGTCGACGCCACGCCCAACCAAATCATCCTCGCGTGGATGCTTCGGCAGGGTATCATCCCCATAATCGGTGCCAGCCGCCCGGAACAGATGGATGAGAATCTGGGCGGCGCTGCGGTTGAGTTGTCCGATGAGCAAATGGAATTGCTGACGGGGGCGGGGGCTTAGGCCGCACTGGCGGAACCTGGGAGCCTAAAGGTGACGGAAGAGGAATTTGATTTCGAGGCCGATGTACCGCTGCCACCTGGGCATAGCGGGGTTAGGGCCTCGTCGCGCGCCACCCCCACTTCCTATCATGTCTTCGCAAGTTATCCCAATGCGACGGTGGAGGAAATCTCCTAGTTCTATCAGAGGTATTTTCGCGAGAATAATTGGGAATTCATGCCCCATGAAGTGAGCAAGAACGTCGGGATGCTCCTGTTTTTTGATAAGGGCAAGGCCAACTTCGTCATTTCAATTCTAGAAATTAACTCCAAGATTGAACTGAGTGTTAACTACGCGGAACCGAAATACACCTGGGAAGAATTTTCGGTTTTGGCGGACAACAGCGCCGAGCAGGAGGCAAAGGACACCGTCGCCCAACTAGAAAGTAATTACTGCTCTCTCAATTCCTACGCGGACACGGGAAACCACGAACGCATTCATAACGGGACGTTGCTGAATAAACTGGAATTTGAAACCAAGTACACAGGAGATGGCGATCTTCTCTTTCGATATTCCACGCTGCTTTCCAACAGTTTCAGGACGCGCAATGTCATGAGCAGACTAGGCGGTGTCGTGCGGACGATGTCGAATCTCGACACCGAGCCAATGGAATACGATGAAATTCCCATGGCGATTTCGGCCTTTTACGGCGTGTCCTCCGCCACCTCAGGAAATATCCCCAATCTTCTGTTGGCCCAAGAAGACTCCTCGTTGTTCCGCGTCATGAATCTCCGTGTGCTGGATGATGCGAAATCGGAAAATGGGATACTCTGCGCGCGACTCCGAGGTGAGCAAGCCGACGGAAACGAACTGACTTTATCCATCGGCAAGAACGACCATCTAATTCGAGAAATCGAGATAGTCACTGATGCAAGCAACCGCTCAAAGACGACCTATAACCCTAAAATCAACATCGAGATTTCTCCCGAAGAAATGGCCTTTCGTCTCCCGTCTGATTTGTAGGACTGTATGTGTTTGGTTGAGACTACGATTCTCCGGGACAGCCGACATTGCACTGAGC
>JAPYPO010000552.1 GCA_029937645.1 Candidatus Hydrogenedentota bacterium | reverse complement strand
ATCGATCTAGACTTTCTTACCCATTTACTGGGAATTTAGATGCGTTTGCCCTGGGCCAGCCCCCAGGCCGGCAACCCGGTGTTTAGTTTTGCGTACGCGGTGTTGGGAAAAGGAAAGCCATAGTAGAAGAGAGAAAACATCTCCCACACAACAAGAGGAAGGAAGCCGAGCGCCAACGCGCCCCAACAGCGCAGCGACCGGTTGGACGCCACGAGCGATAGCAGCGCGGGCACGTAGAACAGAATCGTATCCAGGCGATTCAACGCCGCCAGGCAGGCGAGCAGACTAAGCGCAAAGCAATCTTGCGCTTTCCCTTCGCTTCGAAACCAAAACACGCAGAAGGCCACTAAAATCAGATGCGACAGTGGATTCTCCAATCCCGAACTGGAGTAATCCGTGAAGGCCTTCGAGAAGATAAGGATCAGCAGCGCCACGAGCGCCGAACGCGGAGTCGCGCTAATGCCCATGCCCAAGGTCCACACGGTCGCGACAGATAGGGCCACGGAAAGAAAAATTAAGGTGTAGTAGGATTCGCCCGTAAGCCCATAGGCGGCTGTCAGCGTGAACATCCAGAGCGGGTGCGTGTACGTTTGAACCCGTTCCGCGAGGTTCCAGCGCAGGCCTTCCCCCTCAAGAAAATTGCGGCAGGTGCGCAGCGTGATGTATGCATCGTCACACAACCACGCGACGCGTAGAATCACGACGGTGAAAAGGACCACAAACAAGAAGATGGTCAAGCGAGACAAGGCCCCGAATGCTTCTTGACTCCGTTCTTCTTCCATCTTCCTCCGCCGCTTCCGTTAGCCCGCCGCCGTGACCTGAATGGGTTCCGCCGGCGCTTCGGGTGTCGGGTCCGAATCCTCGCGCCCGCGGCCCGCGAAGAAATCGTGCGCCAGAAACGCGCAGTACACCACAAAATAAATAAACAGCCCGATGGACATGAACCCCGTTACCGTAAATCTCGTGGCCCCCGACACCATCACACCCTGCGTCAACGTCTCCACCAGAAACAATAAGATCAGGCCCACTTGGTTGCGCCTCGCGCCAATATCGGCCATGTGTCCAACGACCAATAACAGCCTTAAATTGTAGTAATTCGTTTGGGCCACCGTAACACAATAGAAGGGAATGACCGCAAGAAAAATCAAGTCATGCAACGGGCGCTTCGTCCGCAAGATGTAGATAGAAAGCAACCCGATCATGATGAGGCCAACCGTGTTCGTGAAGCCCTTGAGGGCATTGACCTCCTCCTTCTTCGACATCACCGTCCCGTCCGCGTTGACCCTGCCGCCCGTCAATTCGGATTGAAATACCAGCAGGTCGCCCAGGCCGACACGATGCGAACTGTACGACTCCGAATGCAGCTTCAAATTCTCGTAGGTCTCCACAAAAGACTGAGGGCCGAGCTGCACCATCGTCCCCCCAACCAGTAGCACCAACACCGCGAGCCCGCCCATGGCAAACCGGAGATGTTCGCTTGGTATCCGCCGCTGTTTCACCGTTTCACGCAGCGCGTAGATAACCCATGGGAAGAAGAACAGGACCGGAAACACGCGGCTCAACATCGAGTACGTCATCAGGCCGCCCGCCCACGAATAGCGCTTCAGTTTCAGCATACATACCGACATGACCAGGGTCGCAACCCAATCGAATCGCAACAACGGTTCACCCAAAATGGGCCAACGCCCGCTAAAGGTAAAGGTAAACCACAGCAAGGAAAACATCATGGTCGCCGCGCCAAACGCGCGCGCCACCAGCGCAAACATGATCGCCATCAAGACGACATCGATCGCGGTGATTCGCTTGAGTTTTTCGATCGGGGTCAGCCGACTCAGCGTGCCACCCACAAAAGTCCATGTCGCGGGCGGGTTGTAGCCCCGGTCTATCATCACGTAAGACCAATTGCGGTAATGACGCGTCAGGAAGTCCACATCCTTCGTGAATGCGTCCCAGCGCTCCGGCTCGAAATTGGCTTTGATCTCCTCCATCCGCTTCGGCTGAAACGCCGTCTCAGTCGGCGCGAAGGCGTACGTGCGCAGATCACGGTAGCGCTGCACATTTTTCATGCGCCCCGCCCCTTCCCGGTCCGCAATGAGCAACGCGGGATACAAATCGAAATGGCCAAGCTCCGCGAAGTATTTGGAATTTGTGTAGTAATACACAAGATCCATGTAATCGGTAATGCCCGTAAACCTCTCTCGATCAAACTTATAGTAATTGAACGCGCCAAACACGCATGAACAGATGAGCGCCGTGTACACCGCCTTGACGGCCAACGTCTTCGCCGCAGCATCTCCTCGGAAATTCCAGGGCCAGGAGAGTGTCGGATACTTCTTATAGAGAAACGCGTAGGCGAGGGCCAGGCCGATCGCAACCAGCGAAACCACAATAGAATACCCGTGCGATACCTTGAAGCTGATGTCGCTCTTCTCCACACACCAATACGCAGTCCCAGCAATCGCCGAGAGGCAAAGCAGGTTCGAGAAGAGTCCGGAAAAGAAAGCGCGTATCGTCATTTCATACCATCTACTGGGTTGGTCGCGCACAGAAAGGAGCGTCGATCAGTATAGCAGCGGCCTCACGCTACCGCGACCTAGAAGAACAAAAAACGCTGAAACGGCCCCACTGGGATTTCTGCGGTGAAGACTGCTCCTACGACTACAGCCGCGAAATGCCTGCACGCGGGGCTTGGCAGTGTACGCTGAAACCGTAAGACTCCTCAGCCCAATGCGGCGAAGCCGCAACGAAAATGGCCGAACTGACATCGAGCAGATTTCTTCTTACCTGTCATTGCGAGTCAGAACCCGCTTCGCGGGAAATTGGGATAAGAAAGGGGC
>JAPYPO010000043.1 GCA_029937645.1 Candidatus Hydrogenedentota bacterium | reverse complement strand
ACATTCAGGTGTGCTTTCATGCGTCGTGTTTTCTCGCAGCCGAAAATATTTGGGATCAGAGATCAAGCAGCGCATCCAACAATCGCTCACATTCGGCGACCGCGTCGCCACCCTCCTCCACAGCATAGGACAACGCGGGTGCGCCCTTCCAGCGTGTTTCCAGCCGGGATCCGAAGC
The DNA here is from genome assembly GCA_029937645.1 of Candidatus Hydrogenedentota bacterium. Classification (GTDB taxonomy): domain Bacteria; phylum Hydrogenedentota; class Hydrogenedentia; order Hydrogenedentales; genus JAPYPO01. Next base: position 16,345 of record JAPYPO010000043.1, on the reverse strand, counting down.
GCTCCGTCAGGCGGGGGCGGTTTTTCTCGCTCAGAAAATGCCCGTTTTGGAAGACAACGATCACCGCGTTTCCGCCGCCGGTAATCTGCGTTGCGCCCACCTCTGCCGCTTTCGCCCGCACACGCATGACCGCGAGAAGGCGTAGCACGGGCTTGGGAGGCTTGCCGAAACGGTCGGTCAGCTCTTCGATAAATTCCGCTACTTCACCCGTCGAACGGATGCCAGAGATGCGTTTATACAGCGTAAGTTTTTGGGGTTCCGAGGTGACGTATGAGTCGGGGATAAACCCGTCGACCGGCACGTCGAACTGGGGAAGGTTGACGGTCTTCACAGGATCCCCGCGCATTTCGGCGACGGTCTCGGCGATCAGTTGGGTGTAGGTGTCATACCCTACCGCAGAGATACTCCCGCTCTGTTGCGGGCCGAGCAGGTTTCCGCAGCCCCGTATTTCCAGGTCGCGCATGGCGATGCGAAAGCCGGCGCCAAGGGTCGAGAATTCCTCAAGAGCCTTGAGGCGTTTCTGCGCAATTTCCGTGAGGGCTCTGTCGCCGGGAACGAGAAGATACGCGAAGGCGCGGTGCTTGTAGCGTCCAATGCGGCCTCGAAGTTGATACAGCTCGGACAAACCGAAGTTGTCCGCGCGATCGACGATCATGGTATTCGCGTTGGGAATATCGAGGCCCGATCCGATGATGGTCGTGCACACGAGCACATCGATGTCCTTGCGGATGAACCCGGACATGACCTCTTCAAGCGCATGCTCGCCCATCTGACCATGCCCGATGGCGACCCGGGCATGGGGGACGAGTCTCTTAATCATGGAAGCGACGCGGGGGATGGTCTGGATGCGGTTATGCAGGTAGAACACCTGACCTTCGCGGGCGAGTTCGCGGCCGATCGCCTCGGCGACAAGCTGCTCGTCGAAGACCTCGATACAGGTGTGAATGGGCAGGCGGTCGTTCGGCGCGGTGTTGATGACGCTCATATCGCGCACGCCCAGAAGAGACATGTGCATCGTCCGCGGAATCGGCGTCGCGGAAAGCGTCAAGACATCCACGTTATTACGAAGCTGTTTGAGCCGTTCCTTCTGGCGCACGCCGAAGCGCTGCTCTTCATCCAAAATCGCCAACCCCAGATTCTTGAATCCTACGTCTTTCGAGACGAGTCGGTGCGTGCCTATGGCGATATCGACCTCGCCCGCTTTGAGACGGTCAATGGTTTCGCGCTGTTGTTTCGGCGTGCGAAACCGGCTGAGCATCTCGATCTTTATCGGGTAGTCGGCGAAGCGTTCGCGAAAGGTATTGTAATGTTGCTCGGTGAGAATGGTCGTCGGGGCAAGCACGGCGACTTGCATGCCATCCATGACGCATTTGAAGGCGGCCCGCATGGCGACCTCCGTTTTTCCATAGCCCACATCGCCGCACAGGAGCCGCTCCATGGGTTTGGCCGATTCCATATCGCGCTTAATCTCCGCGATGGCGCGAAGTTGATCGGGCGTTTCGTCATACTCAAACGAATCTTCAAACTCCCCTTGCCAGTGGGCGTCGAGCGTGAAGGCGTGGCCTTGCAGCGTCTCACGCTTCGCGTACAACCGAACCAATTCGCTGGTCATGTCGAGGACAGATTGCTTGACTTTCTTCTTGGCGCGCGCCCAGGTATCCCCACCGATCTTGTCCATCTTGGGAACCACGCCGTCGCCACCAACATATTTCTGAATCAGGTCCACATGCGTCACGGGCACATACATGATGTCGCCCGATTTATATTGGACGCCGAGGAAGTCGGCCGCTTTCCCATTGAAACGCTTGAGGCCCAGGTAGCGGCCGATGCCGTGCAGTGCGTGAACGATATAGTCGCCCGCGCGCAAGTCGCTGAACGCGGTGATGGCCGCGCCCGCGGAAAACCTTCTACGCGTGCGTTTGATGTACTTCCGCCCGAACATTTCGCGCTCGCTCAACACGGCCAGCTTGTCCTTCGGCGAATCAAAGCCGTCGCGTAGCGCGCCAATCGCGATTTCCAAATCGAGTGCGCCGCCGTCCAGCCGGTAGCCCCTCTCTTCGAGCAGTTCCACCAGGCGCCTACGTTCGCCCGTGTTGTTGCAGTAAAGTCGGACCGCGTAGCCAACCAAATCCCAACGCTCAAGTTCCTCCCAGAAGCCGTCCGTTTGCCCCGACCACGAGGACATGGATTTCATCGATGCGATCAGGCGTTTCTTGCCCGCCTCTTTGGCGTAGGCCACTTGGGCGATTTCAACGGTATCTAATTTGTGTCGCATCGCTTCGTCCCACGGCATCATGTAGGGCGAATCGGGGAACTGTTCAAGAAGGCGTTCGGCTTCTTGCCGGACGGCCATGGGCTCGTCGATTACGAGCAGCGTGTTTTCTCCGAAATATTCCGTCAGCGGGGTCAGGGAGGTGCCGCCTTTCGACTGGCCCCGCAGTAGTTCCTTCTCCGAGCGGGGCAGGATGCTCACCTGATCGAGCGTGTCCACACTTCGCTGCGTTTCCGGCTCGAAGCGGCGGATGGATTCGACTTCATCCCCAAAGAATTCGATGCGAAAAGGTAGCTCGCCGGAAATGGGAAAGACGTCGAAAATTCCACCGCGCACGCTGAGCTCGCCGCGCTGTTCGACCATCAATTCGCGTTCGTAGCCCATATCCACGAGCTGCTCGACGATGGCCTCGAGGTCGTATTCGCCGCCGACCTTCATGCGCACGGTTTCGCTGGTAAGCGTGTCGCGTCGCACGACCGGTTGTAAGAACGAACGGACCGACACCGAGGCGTAGATGGGGGTCTCATCCTCCAACGCGTTCGCCATATGCTGAAGCGCGGTCATGCGCTCCGCGACGATGTCGTCCGCGGGCTGCATGGCGTCCGTTGGGAGGACCTCCCAAGCCGGCAGTACCGCGCAATCGTCTTCGCCCGCAAAGGCACACAGGTCGTCCATTGCCGACTCGGATTCGATACGGCCGGCGGTCAGATAAAGGAGTGAGGCACCCGCCGCCTTCGCCAATTGCACGGCCACCAAGGCCTTGGCAGAGCCCCAAGGCCCAACAATCTCGATGCCGTCGGCGCGATTCTTAGGCGTTAGCGCGGCGGCGGCGCGGACCACGTCCAACTCGCGCAGCGCTGTCGCTATATCTTCCGTCGTTGCCATAAATCAAACCTAACCCGGATATCTCATGCCTGATCGCCACGACACGCGGAACGCAATCCAAAAGTATTTGGGAAAGGGGTTTGGGGAAGAAGCGTTTTTTCAAAAACGGTTCTTCCCCAAGCACACAATACAAAAAGGACGGGCCGCGTACAACGGCCCGTCCGAAATACTGCCTGGATAGAACTTAGCGCGAATAGAAACCGATGACGGCCTGGGTGTCGGCCTTAAACGGAATGGTTTCCAGATTCGGCGTCGCCACCACTTTTCCCTCGAAGGAATTCGCGGAACGCTCGATGTACTCCGGCGCCTTATGGGCCGGGTTCGCCGCACCGTCCGCGATCATAGGAATCTTACGGCTCTTCTCGCGGATGCTGATCGTCTTATCCGCCTGAACATGGAACGACGGGATATCGACCTTCTTGCCATCCACCATAATGTGACCATGATTCACCAACTGCCGCGCCGCCGGGATGCTGGTCGCAAAGCCCATGCGGTAGATGACGCAATCCAGCCGCGTCTCGAGCAGCGCCAAGAGGTTTGTGCCCGTAACGCCGCCCATGCGCTGTGCCTTATTAAAGGTCTTGCGCATTTGACGTTCAAGCAATCCGTAATGCGTGCGGATTTTCTGCTTTTCAAGCAACTGCGTTCCGTATACGGAATTCTTACGCCGCATATTCTGCCCATGCTGTCCGGGCGGGACAGGCCGCTTGATGGAAGGGCAACGCGGGCTGCCCCAGATGCACTCGCCGAGTCGTCGGCAGAGTCTATGCTTTGGTCCTGTTTTCTTTGCCATAAATACAATCGTTCCTTGAAGATTGCGGGCGCCTTGGCCGATAGGGTATCCGCCCGATCCGGTTTACAATCAACAACCCGCGCGGCGAGATACCCGTTGAAGCACCCGCGCAGGCCGACACAGCCAGAGAATATACCTAATTTCGGGCGCCTTTTTCAAGTCAAACGCGGCGATTGCCGCCGTTACGATTTGACAGGCCGCGCTTAACGGACTAGACTTAGTTTAACTAGATTGGAACTCCTCATGAAGACGACAAATATCCACGAAGCGAAAACCCACCTATCTCGGCTTGTCGAGCGCGCGGCACAGGGCGAGGAGATCATCATCGCGAAGGCCGGAAAGCCGATGGCCAAACTCGTGCCTTACCGCCCGAGTAAAGAACCCCGACAACCCGGCGCATGGCGTGGCAAGGTAAAAATGAGCGATGACTTCGACGAGATCCCCGAGGAATTCGAGGCCCTTCTTCGCGGCGAGTCAATATGAACTTGTTGCTTGATACCCACACGTTGCTCTGGTGGTTGAGCGACGCGCCTACCCTGTCAACCGAAGCGCGGGAATCGATCAGCGACCCCAATCGGGTTGTGTATGTCAGCGCGGTTACCGCTTGGGAAATCTCGATAAAGAGGGCCAACGGCAGACTCGAAGCCCCAAGCGATCTTAGCGTCGAACTCGCATCCGCCGCCTTCCAAGAGTTACCCATCAGTGTCGCTCATGCAACCGTGGCAGGCCAACTCCCCGGCCATCACCGCGATCCCTTCGATAGAATGCTTGTCGCGCAAGCCCAAATCGAAAACCTCACGCTGGTGACCCGCGACAAGGACATCGCGAAGTATGATGTGGCGACGCTGATCGCGTAGGTTCAACTACCGAATGGTTCGGTTTAAGTAGTAAGGGCTGTTTAGCCACAGAGGACACAGAGACCACAGAGAAAATCTTGTGTTGTTGAATTGTAGGTTTTCCTCAAATCTGGCGGTCGACCGACGCTCGAGTTGAATGCTCTCTGTGATCTCTGTGCCCTCTGTGGCTAAGGCGGTTGCGCGATTGGCCTACACCTGCGGCGATCCCCGGTCGGCCAGGGCCTTGACGGCCTCTCTGACATCCTGTGCGCGGTCTTTGGGAATGACGAGCACCCCGTCGGCGGAAACGACCACAACAACGCCTTCCATGCCCACAACACTGACCGCCATATCCGCCGCGCCCACATCGTTGTAGACAATACTGTCCTTGCAGTCGATGACGACCGGGTCGCCGTGGAGGACATTTCCCGCGCCGTCGTGTTCGCGTGTGCGGTCGAGGCTGGTCCATGCGCCCACGTCGTCCCACGGGTAATCGGCGCGCACGAACGCGACGTGTTTCGCGTGTTCCATCAGCGCGTGGTCAATGGAAATGCTGGGCAGGCTTTCGAATGCGCTTTCCAGGGAAGCCGTGTCCTTCTGCTGAATCGCATCGGCCATGCGGGGGATTGCGTTCGCGAATTCCGGCGCGGTCTGCGCGAACTCGGCCAGGAACGAATCAACCCGCCAGAAAAACATGCCACTGTTCCAGAAGTAGCCTCCATTGGCGAGGAACTCTTCGGCCTTGGCGCGGTCCGGTTTTTCGTGGAATGCCGTCACGGGGAAGACGTCAATATCCCCTTTGCCTAGCAGTGAGTCCGCGCCTTTTTCTTGCTGAATATAGCCGTATCCCGTTTCTGGGCGAGTCGGCACGATGCCATGCGTGGCGAGGACCCCGTGCGATTCCGCAGCTTCAAGCGCGGCCGCGACGCATTCCCTGAACCGATCGGGCGACCCGATTTGGTGGTCCGCAGTCGTCACGGCCATGCTGATGTTTGAGCCGTCTCCGTGGAATTCGGCCAGGATGTGCGCAGTCGCGAAGGCGAGACAGCCGGCGGTGTTCCGTTTGCAGGGCTCGGCGATAACGTTTTCCGGCGGGATTCCGATTTCGGCCTCCCGAATGGGCTGGACGAGATGTTTACCGGTGATAACGTACACGCGCTCGGCCGCGATGAGTGGTTCGATTCGCCGGACGGCCTCATGCAGCATGGTTTCGTCGCCGCTCGTCAGGCGAAGAAGTTGCTTCGGTCGGTTCTTTCGGGACAAGGGCCAAAAGCGCTCACCGGAGCCGCCGGCCATGATAACGGCTACGCGGTTGAAATCAATTGACTTAGGCATGAATAAATAGACTCCGAGTCGCGTATTGTTCTATACGCATTTAGGGTTGAAAAGCGTTGGGATTCCACCGGGCATTGCCCGTGAGGGATTGTTCCACCTGGTTTCGTGTGTTACCATGATTATTGGAAGGCGACACCGGGCATGTCAACAAGTTAACTTGAGGTTTTGACGAACGTTATGAATGGTTTTGCGAAACAAATCTCGCTTTGGCTCATCCTGATTATCATCCTGGTCCTTTTCGTTACCAAGTTCCAAGGGGTCAAGACGAGTAAAGTCGAACCGAACTCCACCCATTTTAAAACAGCACTTTTCGCCGAGAATATAGATAAATTCACCGTCAAGCGCAAGGGTGAGGAGAGCGAGCAGTACATCTTCGAGGGAACGTTCAAGGAGCTGGATGGCCCCGGCGCTTTGGGGAACAAAACCTTCAGTATTGAAGCGGACCGCTTTCCAGAAGAATGGCGCGTTGAGTTAGAAAAACAGGAAATTTCGGCCGATGTAGGTACGGCAAACAATGCGTGGGGCATACTCCTCATGAATTTCCTGCCCATTATCCTTATATTTGGCGTCTTCTGGTTCTTCATGTTCCGCCATATGCAGGGTGGATCGAATAAGGCCATGTCCTTTGGAAAGAGCCGCGCGAAGCGAGTGAACCCCGGCGACCGGCTGGTCACGTTCAAGGATGTGGCGGGCGTGGACGAGGCAAAGGAAGAACTTCAAGAGATTATCGCATTCCTCAGGGATCCGAAAAAGTTTACGAAGCTCGGTGGTAAGATCCCCAAGGGCGTCCTCCTGGTGGGGCCTCCGGGTTGTGGCAAGACCCTTCTCGCAAAGGCCGTTGCCGGCGAGGCAAACGTCCCATTTTTCAGCATCAGTGGTTCGGACTTCGTGGAAATGTTCGTCGGCGTTGGCGCGAGCCGGGTGCGCGATCTCTTTCAGCAGGGCCAGAAGAATGCCCCCTGTATCATCTTTATCGACGAGATTGATGCCGTTGGCCGTCAACGCGGCGCGGGGCTCGGCGGCGGTCACGATGAACGGGAACAAACCCTGAACCAACTTCTCGTTGAAATGGATGGATTCAACACGAACGAGGGGGTCATCCTGGTCGCAGCGACCAATAGGCCGGATGTTCTGGATAAAGCCCTCTTGCGGCCGGGCCGCTTCGACCGGCAGGTGGTGGTGGCCAACCCCGATGTGACCGGGCGCGAACAAATCCTCAACATTCATATAGAGAATAACGGCGTGCCCTTAAGCGACGATGTAGATATTCGGACGGTGGCGCGGGGCACCCCGGGCTTTTCTGGAGCCGATTTGGCGAATCTGGTAAACGAGGCCGCGCTTCTGGCGGCGCGGCGGGACCAGGAAGAGGTTTTTGATTACGATTTTGATGAGGCCAAAGACCGGGTTCTGATGGGGCCCGAGCGACGGAGCCTCGTCATTAGTGAAAAAGAAAAACGAATCACGGCAGTCCATGAAGCGGGCCATGCTATTGTCTGTCGGCTTCTGCCCGAAGCCGACCCCGTCCACAAAGTGACGGTCATCCCGCGCGGACCTTCGCTGGGCCAGACCAGTTGGCTGCCCGAAGAGGATCGCCACAATGTCTCGAAGAGTTATTGTCTCGCGATGATTCGCGTCGCCATGGGTGGGCGGGCGGCGGAAGAAATCGTCTATAACGAGTTTACGAGCGGCGCGTCGGGCGATCTGAAGATGGCTACTAGCCAGGCGCACTCCATGGTGTGTGAATGGGGTATGAGCGAGTTAGGCCCCATCTCATTTGGATCGCATCAGGAGGTATTCTTGGGCCGCGATTTTGCCCGAGAACGTGAGTACAGCGAGGAGACGGCCGCCGCTGTGGATAACGCAATTCACACCATCGTCGAGAAGGCCTACGCCGATACGCACGAATTGATCTCGACGCATCGCGTCATGCTCGACGCCGTCACCGAGGCCTTGGTGGAAAAGGAAACGCTTGACACCTGGGAGTTGGACGATATTATCAAGAAGAGTGGCGGCGAGGATTTGCTGCCGGATAAGCCCGGGCCAACCAAACCCAAGCGGCAGCGCCCGGCTCCCGTGATCAAAGAAGAAGCTCCTAAAGAACCAGACACGCCGGAGGATTCCGAGGACCTGGGCGATGTGTCCCCTCCGGACGCCTTGCCCGGTACCGCCTAACTTGACGTCTGGGCCGAGCGTGGACGCGCAGGGGATTTCCAAGATCGTTGCGCGCGGGCCGACCCTAGTTATGGGTGTAGTAAATGTCACGCCCGATTCTTTTTACCCCCCGAGCGCCGCTTCCGATCCCGAAGATGCGTCGGCCTACGCCCGGAAGTTACACGCCCAAGGCGCGGATATTCTGGATGTGGGCGGCGAGTCTTCGAGGCCGGGCTCCGACCCGGTCGGCGCTGACGAAGAGCTTCGGCGAATCGTACCCGTATTCGAGGCATTGAGCGGAATTGGCGCGGCGCTTTCCATTGACACCTACCGTGCGGAAACGGCGCGTCGGGCTATCGAACTCGGCGCAGCCTTTGTGAACGACATTACCGCGTTGCAGGGCGATCCGGACATGGCGGCGGTCGTGGCCGAATCGGATTCGGATTGTGTTCTCATGCATATGCAGGGTGATCCGAAAACGATGCAGGCGGCGCCGCACTATGCGGATGTGATGGACGAAATCCGGCGGTTCTTCGAAGCGCGTATGGAATACGCGACCTCGGAAGGCATCGCCGAGGAGCGAATTTGGCTGGACCCCGGTTTTGGCTTTGGCAAGACGGTCAGTCATAATTTAGATATCGTGCGGCGCTTGAAGGAACTCAAGAGTTTTGGCCGCCCCATTGTGGTAGGGGTCTCGAATAAATCGACCATTGGCAGCGTGCTGGATTTGCCGGTGAACGAACGGATGGAAGGCACGGCCGCGACCGTGGCCGTAGCCATCTGGAACGGAGCCGACTGCGTGCGGGTCCACGATGTTGAGTCGATGAAACGGGTGGCCGCGATGACGGACGCATTAGTCGGGAACGGCCGCGAGTAAAAAAATGAATCGGATAGGGAACGGAGCGGATGAGTAAAAAACTATTTGGGACGGATGGCATCCGAGGCGAAGCGAACGTCGGCGGCATGGGCGTGGAGATGGTGCTGAATGCTGCGCGCGCGGCGGGCCACATATTTCAATTGGAAGAACGGCCCCACACGATTCTCATCGGAAAAGATACACGCCAGTCGGGCTACATGATTGAGAATGCGCTAACGGCAGGGCTGCTCTCGATGGGGGTCAATGTTCTGCTGGTCGGACCGCTGCCCACGCCGGCGGTCTCGTATATCATGAGGAGCCTCCGTGCGGATGGCGCGATCATGATCTCCGCTTCGCACAATCCCTACTACGACAACGGCATAAAATTCTTCGGCCCGGACGGATTCAAGCTCGACGACGATGTGGAAACCGAAATCGAACGGCTTGTGTTTGAAGAGGATCTGGATCAGTTTCGCGCCCCCTCCGCCAAGATCGGTTGGGCAAAGCGTATTGATGATGCCGGCGGGCGATATATCGAATTTGCGAAGGCCACGTTTCCTAAGGGTATGCGTTTGGACGGCTTGCGGATCGTCTGCGACTCAGCGAACGGCGCGACCTATCGTGTAGGCCCGAATTGCCTGAGCGAGCTTGGGGCTGAGGTCATCTTGATGGCAAATACGCCCGATGGCCACAATATTAACGAAGGCTGTGGCTCGGTCCATCCGGAGGAAATGCGCGACTTGGTCAAGCGCATGCGCGCCGATGCGGGCATCGCGTTCGATGGCGACGGCGACCGGGTTCTCATGTGCGACGAGGAGGGAAACCTTCTCGATGGAAACGCGCTGCTCGCTATTTTGGCCGCGGACATGATTGGCCGCGGAGAGTTGCCGAAGAAGACGGTGGTCTCGACGATTATGGCCAACGGAGGTCTCTCGAAGACCCTGTCTGGTTACGACGCGAAGTTGATTCATACGCGCGTGGGCGACCGCTATGTCGTCGAAGAAATGCGGCAGAACGGCTATACCCTTGGCGGGGAATCCTCCGGGCATATCGTCATGCTCGATTACAATACGACGGGCGACGCTCTCATTGCATCGCTCCAGATTCTCGCGGCCATGCGGCGCACGAAAAAACCTCTGTCCGAGTTGGGCGCGATCTATCATGCGCTACCGGAGGCGCACGCGAAGGTACCGATCAAGGGCAAAGAGAAACCCAAGCAATCGGCGCTCGACAAGGTGCGCGAAGAGGGGGAAACGACGTTGAACGGCAATGGCCGTATTGTCATCCGCCCATCGGGGACCGAGCCGATCATCCGCGTGATGGTTCAGCACGAAACGCTGTCAACGGCCCAGGCGCTGGCGGACAAGCTGGCGCGAAAGATATCCGACCTGTAATTGCCGCGTCTGATGGAAAAGGGGTTTAGCCACAGAGGGCACAGAGTTCGCAGAGGATTGCTCCTGCGTCTAAGGAATAGTGACTCTGTGATCTCTGTGCCCTCTGTGGCTAAAAAATAAAAATCTCCCGGCGAATGGAACCATGCGACAAGAACTATTTCAACAGATTCTGATGGCACGCCAGCGCGTGTATGAAATTGGCACGCCCACGCCGTTGGAAGCGCTCAGCGCGCCCATCGACGCGGAGGTGTACATCAAGCGCGAGGACCTCTCGCCTATCCATGCCTACAAATGGCGTGGCGCCTACAACCGCATGGCCATGTTATCGCCGGACGAATATGCCGGAGGGGTCGTGGCTGCTTCCGCGGGAAACCACGCACAGGGTGTGGCGGCGGCGGCGCGGCATCTGGGAGTCGAGGCCCGTATCTACATGCCGGCGTCGGCGCCCATGATGAAACAGGCTGCGGTCGCGCTTCACGGGGGCGAGCAGGTCGAGATTATCCTCCACGGCGACGATTACGACGGCGCGGCCGCCTTGGCGCGTGAAGATGTAGCCGAGAGCGGCGCGGTATTTGTCCACCCCTTCGACGATTTAGAGACGATGGGCGGGCAAGGCACGCTGGCCGACGAAGTCGTCATGTCGGGGCAGGGGCCTTTCGACGTGGCCTATTTGCAAATTGGCGGCGGCGGGATGGCCGCTTCCGTGGCGTGTTGGCTGAAAGCGTATTACCCCGACATCCGAATCGTCGGGGTCGAAGGCGTGGACCAAGCATCCATGCAAGCGGCCGTGAAAGCGGGGAAGCCCGTCACGCTGGAGTATGTGGATGTCTTCTGCGATGGAACAGCCGTCAAACGGGTGGGCGACCGCACCTTCGCGTTGTGCTCGGAATTGGTGGACGATTTCGTCACCGTCAGCAACGAGGAAGTGTGCGCGGCGATTCAGGTGTTGTGGGAAACGCGGCGGTGTATCGCGGAGCCCGCCGGCGCGATGGGCCTGGCTGGCTTGCTCAAGGATCACGAGCGCGCGAAAGGGAAGCGGGTCCTCTGCGTTCTATGCGGGTCCAACTTAGACTTTGGACAACTCGCGTGGATCGGTGGGCACGCGGCTATCGGCGCATCGCGACGGCGCTACTTCCGCTTCGAGATAGGCGAGGCGCCGGGCACGATGTTGAAGCTACTGGAATCGGCAATGGACGGCGTCAACATCATCGACTTCCAATATGGAAAGGTGCATGAGAGTAGGGCTTGGCCCGTCATCGGATTTGAGGCGTCGCCCATGGATCTGGAATTGCTCGGTACGCGTTTGCGCGACCTGGGGATTTCTCACGAAGATGTGACCTCACAGGAAGATGTGGAATTCCGCATCATCCACTACGAACCCCACCTGTTCCGGAACCCCTATTTCTTCAAGTTGGAATTTCCGGAACGGCCCGGCGCGTTGCATGACTTTCTCGCGATCTTTCGGGGATCGGCAAATTTGTGTTACTTCAACTACTCGTTCACCGGCGAACAAGTCGGTCGCGCCATGATGGGCTTCGAGTTCGAAGACGAGGACGGACGCAACGCGTTCAAAAAGACGCTCAGCGAATCGAGGCATGAACATCAAGAGATCGCCGAGACCGTATTGGAACGAATATTGTAATGGTGGATTCGTGTGCCTAGATGAATCTCACGCAAAGACGCTAAGGCGCAAAGAGAACAAGAACGAAGAATGACGCTTCAACGTTATTCCTTAGTTGGCTTTTCTTCACGGCTTCGGCCCCAACGGACCAAATTATGCGGGCGAGATATTGCCCCGAAGGGGCTGCGGCATGTAGCCGGGGGATGAGCGAAGCGATTCCTCCGGTCAACGCGCCCCTATAAGATTTCCCCGCAGGGGATACGGCGGCAAAGAAATTCAATGCGGAGTTTGCCGTCTTCACTACCCCCCCCTTCGGCACCAACCTCGATCACTTCGCCAGGTACGCCCGAGCCCCGGCTTCCAGCGCTTCCGATTTCATACCTGCCGCGCGTCCCTCGGCTATGGCTTCTTCGAGAGACATGCCGCTTCGCTTGGCGCGGTAGATGGACCAAATCATGCCGACTCGGTTCGAACTGGCGCAGTGCAGCAATACGGGCGCTTCGCCAGCCTTGTCTAAGACGGAGAAGATACGTTTGAGGTCGGCTGGCTCGGGCACGTCCCGGCCCATGGGCACGTGGTGGTACTTCATGCCGAGGCCCTTGACGGTTTTCCCTTCGTCGAAGCCGAGCCCTTCGAGTTCGCCATCGGAGCGGAGGTTAATGACGACCTTCACGCCCTTGTCGGAAAAGGTCTTCAGGTCGGCCTCGGGCGGTTGTCCCCCAAAATAGATCTTGCCTCCAAGCGTGGACGTATTGGGGGTTTTGCCGACAGGGCTAGGCCTGATTTTCGTGGGGTCTTCTTTTGAATCCTTCTGAGCGATAGCCGAGGGAAGCAAAAGAAATCCCAGCAGCAGCATGGGGATTGAGCGAAAAAGCGCAGTTCGAATCACGGGTGGGACTCCTAAAAATCAATACCAGTTATCAAGAGATTTCGACCGTTCTCGGCCATTGTCCGGGGTTTTCCCAATAGGTAATCTTTTTCGCCACATCCTCTTGACGCGGCTGTACATTGCCTTTGATATCCGTCGCGCGCGAAACGAGAGTGTGCTCACCCTTCGTGGGACTATCCCAGTCGTAGGTAAAAAGCTTCCACGAGTAATCGGTGGATCGTGGATCGATGGTAGCGGTCTGCCATGGGCCGTCATCTATCTTGATTTCCACGGACTCCATAGGCGTCCCATCGTTTAACGCGAAGCCCGTAATTTTGCAACGGTTTCCCCTTCGCGTCACGCGAGCGATGACGGATTTCAGCAAGCAACCGCTCACGGCATCCTGTGTCCACATCATCTCACCGCCGACGTCGCGGTGGCGCAGCGTGACGTAATCTTTCCCCATGAACCGGCCCATCCAGCGGCGGTCCTGAATATGGATGTGCGAAAGCCACTTGACGTTGGCGATGCCGTACGCGCCGGGGACGATGAGCCGCAGCGGCGCGCCGTGCACCGCAGGCAAGGGTTCGCCGTTCATTTCGAAGGCGACCATCACGTCGTAGCGCCGCGCTTCCTCCAACGGCAGGCTGCGTGCGAATTGCATCTCGACTTGCGCCCGCCGGATTTCCTCTTCGCCCTTGTCCGCGCCAAAGAACACCACCTCCGTGCCTTCGGGCCGAACATCCCAATTATCCATGAGGCTCGCAAGTCGCACGCCTCCCCACCACGCGTTGCCCGCGAGGCCGTGGAGCAGTGCCTTCTGATTGCCGCCGCACTCAAAGCCGACCGTACGCTCGATGCGGGGCAGAGCCCGTAGGTCGTCCATCGAGTATTCACGGGGTTTGCCCACGAGGCCGGAAATCTTCAGCCGAAAAGTCTCCGGATTAATCTCGGGTTGCGGGTAATGGCTGACGATATAGAAATCGTCCTTGGGTGTGATGAAATTGTCGATTTCCCGTGTGTCGATGTACCGTGTCCCGGAGTCTGAGCGTGCGCCTGGGTTGAAGCGTTCGGGCACATCGGTGAAGGAGATTACCTCCTCGCCTTGCGCCAGTGCCGGTATCGCCGATAACGGTAGGCCCAACGTCGCCAATCCGGTGAAGGCCGCGGCACGAGAGAGAAGTTCTCTTCGTGAAATTTGTTTCTTCATGAGATTGTTCTACCTCCCCTTTATGCAACGTCGAGCGAAAATCCATCTAACGCATCGTCGATGGACTGACAACTCATCCAGTATACCGGAGCCTGATCTAAATGCAAGGTAGAAATTCAAGAAAAACAAGGAAATAATAAAAGTGCCCGTTTCAATGAAAACTGATCCGCGCGCAAATGGAACCCTCTGTAGCGAATCACGGAAAAGGAAAGGCGTTGCGGTACAGGGTGATGGTGGGTTTGCCCTCAGGCGGGAATGTAATTGCAACGACATCGAAACGGTAGTAAGTCTCCAGATCGTCGTCCGCTTTGCCCAAGTAGATGCGCGCGGCTGCGATCAGACGCCGCTTTTTCTCGTGAGTGATGTTGTCCTCGGGATTGGCGATATTCGTTTCGCGCCGCGCCTTTACTTCAACAAAGGCTACCGTGTCGCGTTCCCGGGCGATGATGTCGATTTCGAAGCGGCCAAGGTGAACGTTTCGATCGAGAATGGAGTACCCATTGCGTTTTAGATGGCGCACGGCGAGGTCTTCGCCCTGTTGTCCAAGCGAACGAACGCGTCTGCGGAAAAATCTCACGTCGTAATGATTTGCGGGGTCTTCTTGAACAGCCGGATATCGCCGAACGAATCGTGCTGGTGAGCGCTGATAGCGCCCATACGGCACAACTCCAAGATGGCGAGAAAGGAGCAGACCCGTTCGACGCGGCTCCGAGAATTTTCGAACAACTCGGTCCACGCGACGCTTTCATGTTGATCGAGGAGATCGCGAATATAGTCGATCTTCTCGTCAACCGATGCGCCCTCCATCTCGACGAGATGGGGGACATCGTCCGCGAGGAAACGCAGGACTCCTTTGAAGGCCTTGATCAGATCGAAGAGGCTGACTTCGATGTACTCGTCCTCATCGCCGTCCGTATCGATCACGGGGCGGACGTTGCGCGTAAACCAGTCATCCCGTTGCTCCTCCATTTCCTGCAAGGTGCTTGTGATGTCGCGGTACTTGCGGTACGCGATCAGTTTTTCCACCAACTCAAGGCGCGGATCTTCGTCGTCAATCTCTTCCTCTTCCTCGTCCATATCGACAGGAAGTAACATCTTCGACTTGATCTGAATGAGCGTCGCGGCCATGACCAGATACTCGCCGGCCACATCCAGGTTTTGCTCCTCCATCAGCTCAAGAAAGGAGAGGTACTGGTCCGTAATCTTGACGATGGGGATGTCGAAGATGTCTATTTCCTGGGATTTAATGAGGTACAGCAATACCTCCAAGGGGCCTTCGAAGCGGTTGAGCTGGACGCGCAGAATTTCGTCCGAAGCCTCATCCACAATGAAGTCCTCTTGAATAGGCAGATCCTGCGCTGTTTCTGTGATATCAGCCATGCGATTGGGGATTCCTCGGTTTTTTTCCGCAGCACACTGTTTTCCGTTGCGCGCACATCGTAGCGGGTAAAAATGGAAACTGCAAGCCCCAATTCTCGGGTAATTTCTCAAGTGGGCGGCGTTATGTCATTAGCCGAAATGCGCGGGTTTCTTTCGCACCGCTTCAGCGAACGTGGTAGAGTCGTGGGCAAACGGGGGTGAACCATTCTCCGAAGTTCGTCAATGACGAGTTACCATGTCACAAATTCTACGCTACGGACAGTATGAACGAGAAACAGGCGCAAAGAACAGAGTTGATTTCCCCTCTCGTCGAGGGTTGGGGCAATACTTGCGAAAATTCATCGATGCTTCGCTTCGCCAATTTATTCCTTGTCGTCCCGATTGTTCTGCTCGCGGACGTCGGGTGTTTCCGCCCTGAAATTCGCGCCGACTTCGAGGCCTCCCCAAGCGCCGGGATGGTTCCCCTCACCGTTCAGTTCACGGATACATCGGCCCCCGGTGATGCGGCGGACGCGTGGGCATGGGATTTTGGCGACCCAGCCAGTGGCGAGGAAAACTTCAGCGCGTCCCAGAATCCATCTCACGTTTTCTTGCAAGCAGGCGACTATTCCGTTTCGCTAACGGTAACGGCCGGTCGATCAATGGACATGGTAACAAAGGATTCGTTCGTCGTAGTCGGAGAACCGAGTGGCGAGGGTGAAGGCGAGGGTGAAGGCGAGGGTGAAGGCGAAGGCGAAGGTGAAG